>NZ_BKZR01000010.1:0-90133 GCF_008974225.1 Weizmannia acidilactici
TAAGGATCAATCATTCGCCGTCTCGTTGCGACAGCGAAATTCATTTTATCATAACAACAAAACACTGTCAACAACTTTTTTGTCACCCACTGCTTGTTAACCCTTGTTTAGCAGCGTCATTTATTAATCTATCAACTTTTGATTCTGGTGTCAACGATTTTTTTGTGAAAAGATTTTTCAAACATTTCATCCGTCTGTCTGGTTTTAGTGAATGAAACACGGACTTTTCAAATTAGTTTAATAGTTTTCTGATTTTAAATCCCGTATACTATAAATAAAGTAAATTACAAGATTTGGAGGAAAATCAAATGGCAGCTTCACACATTCAGGCCGTTATTTTCGATTTGGATGGCGTCATAACAGATACTGCAGAATACCATTACCTAGCATGGAAGAAGCTGGCCGATGAGCTAAATATTCCGTTTAACCGCAATTTCAACGAAGCGCTCAAAGGCGTCAGCCGCATGGATTCTTTAAAGAAAATCATCAGCCGCGCACAGCCGGCCCCGTCTTTTTCAGAAGATGAACTCAACCGGTTGGCGGACCGTAAAAATGAATACTATAAAGAATACATCCAACAAATTACCCCTGATGATTTGCTGCCGGGCATTACAGATTTAATGAAGGAAATTAAACAAAAAGGGATTAAAATCGGGCTGGCCTCCGCAAGTAAAAATGCAATGGTGGTGCTCGAAAAACTGGGCATTACTTCCTTTTTCGACGGCATTGTAGATGCAGCTACGATTGAGCACGGAAAGCCGGATCCGGAAATCTTTCTAGCAGCTGCCCGCCAGCTTCATGCCGAATCTGCCTCGTGCGTCGGGATTGAAGATGCGGAAGCGGGCATTCAGGCCATTAAAGCGGCTGGAATGTTTGCTGTCGGTATCGGCACAGCTGATAAAATGAAGGAGGCAGGTCTCCGGGTAGAAGGAACACAAAAGCTTTCGTTTATAAAAATTGAAAGCGCATATCTTTTAAAAAACAAGGAATGAGCGTGTATGGTTACCATATCTGATGTAGCCAAACGGGCACATGTTTCAAAAATGACTGTATCGCGGGTCATTAACCACCCCGAACAGGTCACCGATGATTTAAAAAAATTGGTTTATGAAGCGATGGAACAGTTAAATTACGTGCCGAATTATGCGGCGCGCGCCCTGGTGTCGAACCGCACCCAGGTGATCAAGTTCCTGATTTTAGAAGAAATGGATACGACCGAACCTTATTATATGAACTTATTGGCCGGCATTGCCAAGGAATTAGACCGGAACCACTATTCGCTCCAGCTTGTTACGCGAAAATCGAAGGATATCGGCCAATGCGACGGCGTGATTGCCACAGGCGTCCGCAGTTACGATTACGATACGATCTTAAAAGAATTCTCGAAGCCGCTTATTTTGTTCGGTCAAAATGACAGGGGTTTTGATTTTATTGATGTAAACAATGAAAAAGGGACGCGGCTTTTGACCGAGCATGTGATCAACCTGGGGTTTGAAAAAATCTATTTTTTCGGAATTGATCTGCAAGAATCTTTCATGTTTGCAAGGCAGAAAGGTTATTTGGACACTGTTGAATCATACGGATTACCGCGGCATTTGTACAGGATCAAAAACAGCTCGAGCGCAGCCCAGAAAAAAGCGAAAGAAATCTTGTCCAATTGGAATGAAAAATGTGCATTTATCTGTGCGAGTGACCGGATTGCACTGGGGGTGATCAGAGCCGCGCAGTCGTTGCAGTTACTGATTCCCGGACAGGTCGCGGTTACGGGATTTGGCGGCGTTTTTCTTGACCGGATTTCTTCACCCCGTATTACAACAGTGCGCCAGCCGGTTGTTGAAATGGGGGAAGCCTGCGCACGCATGCTTTTGAAAAAAATCCGGGAAAACGGCAAGGCGCAGGGGCACCAGTTTTTCGAACCCGAACTGCTCATCCGTCCGTCAACAGTCCATGAATAGAGCAGCCTCTAAAACAGGCTGCTTCTTTTTTTATTCCTGCGAACAAGGCATCTTCGCTCAATTGTAGGCCCGGGCCAGCGGATTTCTTGCCCGTCTCCAGCCCACTTCCCCGTCGTGTTTCCTTTATCCCGGCCGAAGACTATGAACCCCGTATGCCACTGAGCGATGCGCCCTCTGCTTTTTCTATTTTGTTAACGTTAACATTGATAAAAAATTTGTTCTTCGTGAAGGGGTGATGGTACGTTGAAAGGGGATAGAGTAAATTGGAGGTGAGTGGCTTTGGCAGATGCGTGGTGGAAAAAAGCAATCATTTACCAGGTTTATCCGCGCAGTTTTAAAGATTCGAACGGGGACGGGATCGGCGATATCCCGGGGATCGTAGAGAAACTTGATTATATCCGCGATCTCGGGGTGACGGCCATCTGGCTGAATCCGATTTTCGAGTCGCCGCACGTCGACAACGGATACGATGTCAGCAACTACAGAAAAATTGACCCTGTATTCGGTACGATGGAAGACGTTGAAAACTTAATCAGAGAAGCGAAAAAACGCGGGTTGAAGATCATTTTGGACCTTGTGCTGAACCATACATCGGACTGTCATCCGTTGTTTGAAGCTGCACGGAAAAGCAAGGACAATCCGTACAGGGATTATTATATTTGGCATGATCCAGTGGACGGCCATGAACCGACGAATTGGGCAAGTTTCTTTGGCGGAAGCACGTGGTCATATGATGAACAGACCAGACAGTATTATTTTCATTTATTCAGTGACACGATGCCGGACCTGAACTGGGAAAACAAAAAAGTGCGCGAAGAAATGGCCAAAATCGCCCTGTACTGGTTGGATAAAGGCATTGACGGGTTCCGGCTTGATGCGGTCATTCATATGGCGAAAGACACCCGTTTCCTTTCTGTCAACACCGAAAATGCGGATGAAAAATTTGTACCCGCCGAACAATATTTCGCCAACCTCCCGCGTGTCCATGAGTATATCCGTGAATTCAACCGTACGATTAAAAAAGCGTATCCCGATGCGTTTTTAATCGGGGAAACGGCCTCCGCCGACACAAAGCTCGCCCGGCTGTATTCCGACCCAAGCCGTGAAGAATGCGATGCCATCATCACCTTTCATTATTTAGGGTTTGACACGGAAGCAAAAAATCCAAACATCCCGCAAAACTGGCAGCAGGGAAAATGGGATTTGCTTGCTTTCAAAAAGGTAATGGCGAAGTGGCAGAAAGATTTATACAGAAAGGGATTGAATTCACTCTACTGGAATAATCATGATATGCCGCGGCTCTTGTCGCGCTTCGGGGATAAAGGTCGGTACCGGGAAAAAAGCGCAAAAATGCTCGCCACTTTAATGTATTTGCAGTGGGGCGTGCCAATTTTGCTGCAAGGCGAAGAAATCGGCATGGTGAATTTGAAACTGCCGCTCCTCGAAGACTATGAAGACCCAAGCATCCGGGGGCTCATTCCGGTTGCCAAAAAAGCCGGCTATACAGAAGCGGAAATTTTACAAATGGTGCAAAAGCGCTCAAAAGATACATCAAGGGGTGCGATGCAATGGAACAGTGAACCATACGGCGGCTTTTCTACATATGCTCCATGGCTTGGCATCAATGAAGATTACCGCACCGTCAACGTTGCCTCACAGGAAAAAGACACGGATTCCGTCCTGTATTATTACCGGAAGTTGCTGAAATTGAAAAAATCAATGACCGTTTTTACAGCCGGCAGTTGGGAAACGCTGGCCGGGAATGATCCGAATATTTATGCTTATTTGCGCACGTATAAAGACAGGCGTGCAATGGTGGTCTGCAACACATCAAAAAAGCGGCAAACTTTCACCTGTCCGGAGCTGGCCCGTTTTAAATGGGAATGCCTGCTCAATAATAACGGCTACCAAGCTGAAATTCCAAGCAAACTGGTGCTGCTGCCTTATGAATGTTTTGTTTTGCTTCAAAAACAATAACCAAAACGAGGAGGAACAAACATGGAGTTAGCGGGAATTTTTCACCAGCCGTTCACAGATGCGTATGTATACGACAAGGAAACGATGCATCTTAAGCTGCGCACGAAAAAAGGGGACATTGCCAACGTTCTGCTCGTTTGGGGCGATCCTTACTTATTCAAAAAAAATAAAGACGGGGAATATCGCTGGCAGTCCGAACGCCTTGGAATGAAAAAAGTTGTCGAAACAGAAGCACATGATTACTGGTTTGCGGAAGTAAAACCGCCGCACCGCCGCGTGCAGTACGCCTTTTTACTCACCGGAACGGACGGCAAAGACATTTTTTACGGCGGCCGCGGCTTTTATCCGCCGAATGAAGATACACTGAATGTACCCGATTATTATTTTAAATTTCCGTTTATGCATGAAACGGATATGTTCAAGGCGCCGGACTGGGTGAAGTCGACCGTTTGGTACCAAATTTTCCCGGAACGATTTGCAAACGGGAACCCGGACATCTCCCCCAAAAATGTCTTGCCGTGGGGAAGTAAAGAACCTGGCGTAAATGACTTTTTCGGCGGGGACTTGCAGGGGATTATCGACCATTTGGATTATTTGAGCAACCTTGGCATTAACGGAATTTATTTGACGCCGATCTTTGAAGCGCCGTCCAACCATAAATATGATACGTTTGACTACTTTACAATTGACCCGCATTTCGGAGACAAGGAAACATTCCGCAAGCTTGTAGAAAAAGCGCACAAACGCGGGATCCGGATTATGCTCGATGCCGTTTTCAATCATATCGGGAAAAACTCGAATCAATGGCAGGATGTGCTGGAAAACGGGGAAAACTCCCGCTACAAGGACTGGTTCCACATCCACTCTTTCCCGGTCCGCGAAGGAGATAACGGCAATATCGACGGGCACGATACGCTGTCCTTCGATACGTTTGCTTTTACAACGAGCATGCCGAAGCTCAATACGGCCAACCCGGAAGTGCAAAAATATCTGCTTGATATCGCCACCTATTGGATCCGCGAATTTGATATTGACGGCTGGCGCCTTGATGTGGCCAATGAAGTCGACCATACATTCTGGAAAAAATTCCGTCATGCGGTCGTGAAAGAAAAACCGGATATTTTTATTCTCGGCGAAATATGGCATGATTCATGGCCGTGGCTTTTGGGCGACGAGTTCCATTCAGTCATGAATTATCCGTTCACGCAGACGATCATTGAATATTTTGTGGATGAAAAAATATCTGCCGAAAAAATGATGCATAGCATCAATCAGCATTTTATGCATTATATGCAGTCGAACAACGAAGTCATGTTCAATATGCTCGACAGCCACGACACACCGAGGATTTTGACAAAATGCGGCGGCGATAAACAAAAAGTAAAGCTTGCCCTGGCTTTTACGTTCGCGCATACCGGATCTCCGTGCATTTATTACGGCACGGAAGTCGGGATTGACGGCGGCGGCGACCCACTCTGCCGGAAATGCATGGTGTGGGAAGAAGATAAACAGGACCGCGATATGCTTGCCTTTACAAAAAAACTGATCCGGTTCCGTAAAGACTATCAGCCGACATTGACATACGGCGATTTGATCTGGCTGAAAACCGACAACGATAAACAAGTTGTCTGCTTCTTGCGGAAAGACAAAAACCGCACGCTGCTGTTTGCCTTTAACCGGTCGGATGCGGAACAGTCCATTCCGTGGGACGATCTGAAGGTAAAAAATTCGGATTCCGCCAAAAACATTTGGGAAAACAAACCGGTTCAAGCCAGCGCACTTGTGCTCCCTCCTATGCAATTCACGATTTTGGAAATATCTGATTAACCTCTCCTCCCTGCCCGGTCCGTTGGCAGGGGTTCATATATTTTGTTAACGGTAACAGAAAAATTAGCATTGTAAACGTTTTCTGCCGTCAACTATAATGGGGTTGTAATAAAAAAAGGGAGGTTAAGAAAGTGAAAGTGTTAAAGAAGCTGTTTGTGCTCACACTTGTTTTTGGCGTCATCATGGCGCTGGCCGCATGCGGAGGATCGAAAAAAACAAACAGCAGTTCCTCTTCAGACAGCGGCGGCAAAAAGACGCTCACTGTTTCCGTTGAAGACCAATACGCAGACTATATTAACAGTATTAAAGGAGATTTTGAAAAACAAAACAATGTCACTGTAAAAGTCGTGAAAAAGCCGATGTTTGACCAGCTCGAAGCACTTCCGCTCGACGGCCCGGCAGGAAAAGCGCCGGATGTCATGCTCGCTTCTTATGACCGGATCGGCGGGCTCGGCCAGCAGGGGCATCTGCTTGAGCTCAGCAAAAAAGATGTCAGTGCATTTGACGCAAAAGACCAGCGCCAAGTCACCATCGATAACAAAGTATACGGCGTGCCGTTTGTCATCGAAACGCTCGTACTCTATTACAATAAAGATCTAATCTCTTCTCCTCCAAAAACTTTTTCTGACCTCGAAAAACTGGCAAAAGACAACAAATATGCTTTTAAATCCGAACCAGGCAAAAATACCGGATTTCTTGTGAAATGGACGGATTTCTACTATGCATACGGACTGTTGGCGGGTTACGGCGGTTATGTCTTCGGGGATAACGGTACGAATATAAAAGATATCGGCTTAAATAATGAAGGTTCCGTGAAAGCCATCACCTATGCGACACACTGGTTCCAGGATATTTGGCCTAAGGGTATGAAAGACACCAAAAGCTCCGGCGACTTTGTAACGGAAGAATTCTCTAAAGGCAAAGCGGCAGCTGTTATTGACGGACCATGGTCGGCGGCCAATTACACGAAAGCAAAAGTGAATTACGGGGTAGCGCCGATCCCGACGCTTCCAAACGGCAAAGAATATCAAGCATTCGGCGGCGGAAAAGGATGGGTGGCTTCCAACTATACAAAAGAACCGAAACTGGCGGAAAAATGGATCAAATATGTAACGAATGCCGAAAACGACTACAAGTTCTTTGAAAAATATAATGAAATTCCGGCAAATCCAACGGCACGCGAAAAAGCAGCAAGCACAAATAACGAATTGGCAAAAGCAGTCGCCGAACAATATAAATCGGCCCAGCCGATGCCAAATATCCCGGAAATGGCCGAAGTTTGGACAGGCATGGAATCGACAATGTATGACGCCGCTGTCGGCAAGAAAACACCGAAACAGGCAGCCGATGCAGCCGTTAAAACCATTAAAGACAATATTGCCCAGAAGTATTCTAATAAGTAAAAACCACAATCCATTTCCAGGTGGGGATTTTTCTCCACCTGGTTTTCAAAATAACGAAGATCAATATAGAAATGAGGCAACAATAAATGGAAATCCAAGAAAATAAGCTGAAGAATGTTCGTAAAGCCGGCTTATATTCCCTGATTCCAGGCCTTGGCCAGTTTTACAATAGGCAGCCCTTTAAAGGCATACTCTTCCTGGCAATATTTCTCCTATTTGCCTTCCAAATGGCCATTGCCGGCATTCCAGCTTTAACCGGTTTTATCACATTAGGGTCAACGCCGCGGGTGGACCATTCGCTGTTTCTGCTCATTAAAGGTTCCCTGCAAATTATTTTGATTTTGGTATTTCTTGCATTTTATTTATTGAACATATATGACGCCCGGCGCGTCGCCGCAATATGGAACATGAAAGGAACAGCCAACACCTCGGCCCTCGCCATTTTAAAAAATGCTTGGGAAGCGGGTTTCCCTTATTTATTAACGATTCCGGCATATGTCACCATGACGTTTGTCATCATTTTTCCCGTACTTGTGACTTTATTCACAGCTTTTACCAACTACGATTTTTATCATATTCCGCCATTTCGGCTGATTGACTGGGTCGGCCTAAAAAACTTCTTAAATATTTTTTCTCTCGGTTCCTACCGCGCAACTTTTACAAGTGTGCTCAGCTGGACAATCATTTGGACTTTATGCGCCACAACCGGCCAGATCGTGCTCGGCATATTGACAGCGATTGTTGTCAACCAGGATTTCATTAAAGGAAAAAGGTTGTTCCGGGTCATCTTTTTACTGCCGTGGGCCGTACCGGCATTCATTACCATCATGAGTTTTTCCAATATTTTTAACGACAGCATCGGCGCCATTAATGCTCAGGTCATTCCAACGATCAACCACCTGCTGTTTACAGATATTCCCGCCATTTCCTGGAAAACAGATCCGTTTTGGACGAAAGTGGCTCTAATCATGATCCAGACATGGCTCGGCTTCCCGTATATTTATGTGATGGTTACGGGCGTTTTGCAGTCGATACCGGGGGATTTATATGAAGCGGCACGGATTGACGGCGCAAACTTCTGGCAAAAGTTCCGGAGGATTACGTTGCCGATGATCCTTTTTGCAACCGCGCCGGTCCTGATTACCCAGTACACTTTTAATTTTAATAACTTCTCTATTATCTATCTCTTTAATAATGGCGGACCGGGCAGTGTCGGCGCAGGTGCCGGGTCAACCGATATTTTAATCTCCTGGATTTATAAACTGACAACCGGCACCTCTCCGCAATATGCCATGGCAGCCGCAATTACGTTAATGATTTCGTTCATCGTAATTGCTGTCTCCCTGATCGCTTTTAAGAAAACGAACGCATTTGGCAATGAGGAGATGATGTAACATGAAAGAATTAATGAAAAACCAAAAATTTACCCGCTTTTGGAACCGGTTTTTCACTTATGCGTTTTTAATCCTTTTAAGCGTGATCATCATTTATCCATTGCTGATCACCGCTTCCTCGGCTTTCAAAGAATCGAATATCGTTTCTTTCCAGTTGGATTTACATTCCAACTGGACGCTGGATAATTTCCGCCAGCTGTTTACGAACACGCTATATCCGGAATGGTATAAAAATACGCTCATTATCGCGGTGGCCACAATGGTACTGCAAGTCGTGATCGTAACGCTTGCCGGTTATACTTACAGCCGCTACCGCTTTAAAGGCAGAAAATACAGCTTAGTCTTTTTCCTGATCATCCAAATGGTCCCGACAATGGCCGCGTTAACTGCATTCTATGTGTTGGCAAACATTTTAAATGCGCTGGATACTTATTGGTTTTTAACCCTGCTTTATGTCGGCGGCGGGATCCCGATGAATACATGGCTGATGAAAGGATATTTCGATACCGTGCCGCGCGATTTGGATGAATCGGCAAGGATCGACGGCGCCGGGCATTTAAGGGTGTTCTGGCAAATCGTGCTCCCGCTCGTGAAACCGATGCTCGCCGTCCAGGCGCTTTGGGCATTCATGGGGCCTTTCGGGGATTACCTGCTGGCAAAATTTTTACTGCGGATGCCGGAACATTTAACGGTTGCGGTCGGCCTGCAGCAATTTATTTCCAATCCGACACAGCAAAAAGTGGCACTGTTTGCCGCAGGCGCCATTTTAGCTGCCCTGCCGATTTGTATCTTGTTTTTCTTCCTGCAGAAAAACTTTGTGTCCGGGCTGACTTCGGGCGGCACAAAAGGGTAATGGCTGTGCCTTGATGAATATTTTAATAAAGTGTGGGATTGTAAATGGAACAGATTCAAAGATTCCCTGCCAACTATTTTGCAAATATTTTTTCACCGGCAAAAATGTTTCAGCACAGGGGCGAGCTGGGCTGGTTGAAAATCACGCTCGTGTTTCTCTTCTTAAACGCCTGCCTGGTCGCTCCGTTCTCGCTGTCTTTTGCCCGAGCGGAAAGCTTCGATTTAAGCCGAATTGCGCCGCATTTAAACCAGGCAGTCCAGACCGGTTATACCGGCCCGGCTGTCGGCATTTCTTTCAAAAACGGCGCCCTTCAAGCCGAACCGGCCTATGAAACGGCCCACGGAAATACGATCATCACCATTGGTCCAAACAAGGCAATTGCCGTTTCAGGGGATCGTTATCATAAGAAAGTAGCGCATTACAAAAACGCCCTAATTTTTCAAAAACACCGGCTGATCCTGGCCGATGAAAACGGGTTTGGCTTTTCAGTACGTTATCCGGACGGCCAGGCTGATAAAATGATCCGCAACGGGAACGGCCTTGCCGCTTTTGCAGCAGAACTCTGGTTCCGGCAGTATAAAGTCATCCTGGTTCCGCTTGTTTCATGTTTGATTTTGGCCATGCTTTTCTTCAGCAATTTTATTTTGATGGGGGCGGTTTCCCTCATTCTGTGGATGACGAAATTTTCGAGTTTTTCCGGCATCCGGACATTGAAACAGGCCGCATCCATAACAGTATTTGCAGCAGGCATCCCTTCGATTGCAGCCATGCTTGCCGGTTTTGCAGGCGCCAATATTACAGCGCTGTTGATGATCCAATCTTTAGGGATTGTTCTTGTCATTGCTTTTATCTTTTTCAAAACAAAGTTTCTGGCAGAAGAGAATTTGGATTAATAAGATGTTGATAAGGAGGCTCTCATATGTATTACAACCAGCTTTTCGATGTAGATGAATGGACATTAAAAACAACGCAGCTCCACCGGGAACATATCCGGCTGCAGGAAAGTATCACCTCTTTAGGGAACGGCTATATGGGCATGCGCGGCAATTTCGAAGAGTCCTATTCCGGCTGCCATCACCAGGGCACTTATATTGCAGGGGTGTGGTTTCCAGATAAAACAAGAGTCGGTTGGTGGAAAATCGGCTATCCGGATTACTTCGGCAAAGTCATCAACACCATCAATCTTGTCGGCTTGCACGTTTGGATTGACAAAGAAGAAATCGACCTGTTTCTCGACCCGCTCGAACAATTTCAGCTTGAACTCGATATGAAAAAAGCAGTTTTGCGTCATTCCTACATTGTCGAAAAGTCCGGCAAAAAAGTAAAAATCGAATTTGAACGTTTTTTCAGCATCGTTCATAAAGAAATTGCCGCCATCCGGTTCCGCGCAACCAATCTCGGAAAACCGGCTGTCATCACACTGATGCCGTATTTGGACGGAAACGTAAAAAATGAAGACGCGAATTATGACGATATGTTTTGGGCGGAAATCCATTCCGAGGTGGACGAGAAGCGGGCTGCCGTTGTCACCGAAACGATTGAAAACCCGTTTGGCATCCCGCGCTTTACCGTTGCGGCGGCAATGGGCTGTCAAACGGGAGCAACCCGGACTTCCCATAAAGCGGAACCCCTTTACGCGGAGCAGGTGTATGAAAAAGAGCTGGGGGAAAATGAGTCTTTCGGTTTAGATAAAATCGTGTCCGTCACTACAAGCCGGGACTATGAAAAAGATACGCTGCTGCCCCGTGCTTACGAATTGCTCGGCGAGGCATTGGAGAGCGGATACGATGAACTGTTCCAGGAACATGCGGCAGCATGGCAGAAACGGTGGGAAAAAGCCGATGTTCGCATTTCCGGGGACTCGGAAGCCCAGCAAGGCATCCGCTTCAACCTGTTCCAGCTTTTCTCGACCTATTACGGGGACGATCCGCGCTTAAACATCGGCCCGAAAGGTTTTACAGGTGAAAAATACGGGGGCGCTACCTATTGGGATACGGAAGCGTATGCCGTGCCGATGTATCTCTCCGTCGCGCCGCCGCAAGTCACTAGGAATCTGCTGCTCTACCGGTATCATCAGCTCCCGCAGGCGTACGAAAACGCGAAAAAACTCGGGCTCAAAGGTGCTTTATATCCAATGGTGACGTTCACCGGGATCGAATGTCATAACGAATGGGAAATTACATTTGAAGAAATCCACCGCAACGGCGCCATTGCGTATGCGATTTATAATTATGTCAATTATACCGGAGACAAGGAATACATCAGCCAGTACGGCATTGATGTCCTTGTCGGGATCAGCCGGTTTTTTGCCGACCGCGTCCATTTCTCGGAACGGAAGCAAAAATACATGATCCACGGCGTGACCGGCCCGAATGAATATGAAAACAACGTGAACAACAACTGGTACACAAACCGGATCGCGGTCTGGACGCTGAAATATACAATCGCCTCCCTCGATGATGCCGGCAATGAAAAAGCAAAAGCGCTCAATATTACGGAAGAGGAACTGGCGCATTGGCAGGATATCATTGACCGGATGTATTTTCCGTACGATGAAAAACTCGGAATTTTCCTGCAGCAAGATGGTTTTTTGGATAAACCGATCCAACCGGTCAGCGCCATTCCGAAAGAAGATCTGCCGCTCAACCAGCATTGGTCATGGGACCGTATCCTGCGCTCCTGCTACATCAAGCAGGCTGACGTGCTGCAAGGCTTTTATTTCTTCAATGATGAGTTTACAATGGAAGAAAAGCGGCGCCACTTTGAATTTTACGAACCGTTAACCGTCCATGAATCGAGTCTTTCCCCTTGCGTCCATGCCATTTTGGCGGCCGAACTCAGGAAAGAGGACAAAGCGGTGGAACTGTATAAACGGACATCCCGTCTTGATTTGGATAACTATAATCATGACACAGAAGACGGGCTGCATATTACGTCGATGACCGGAAGCTGGCTTGCGATTGTCCATGGTTTCGCCGGCATGCGCACATTCCATGAAACCTTGTCTTTCGCGCCGTTTTTGCCGAAAGAATGGGACGAGTACGCGTTTAAAATCAATTACCGCCACCGCCTGCTGGAAGTAAAAGTGAACAAAAAGCACGTATCGGTTTCATTACTTGAGGGGGAACCGCTCGAACTGAAGTTATATGGAGAATTCATCCATTTAACAAATACGTACACGAAGGAGTATGAGTGGTCATGACAGAATGGTGGAAACAGGCAGTTGTATACCAAATCTACCCACGCAGCTTCTATGATACAAACGGCGACGGAATCGGCGATTTGCAGGGGATTATTGAAAAGCTGGATTATTTAAAAGAACTTGGGATTGACTGCATTTGGATCAGCCCGGTGTACGACTCCCCGCACGACGACAATGGCTACGACATCCGCGACTACCGTAAGATCGACAAAATGTTCGGGACAAACGAAGACATGGACCGGCTGCTTGCCGAGGCACACGCGCGCGGCATTAAAATTGTGATGGACCTCGTCGTCAACCATACATCCGACGAACATGCCTGGTTTGTCGAAAGCCGGAAATCAAAAGATAACCCGTACCGCGACTTTTATTTCTGGAAAGAACCGAATCCGGACGGCGCGCCGCCGAATAACTGGGGGTCAATGTTTTCCGGCTCGGCCTGGGAATATGATGAAAAAACCGGGCAGTACTACCTGCACTATTTTACAAAGAAACAGCCCGATTTAAACTGGGAAAACGAAAAAGTGCGCAAAGAAGTTTATGATATGATGAAGTTTTGGATGGACAAAGGCGTGGACGGCTGGCGTATGGATGTCATCGGTTCCATATCGAAATTCCTGGATTTCCCGGACTACGAGCTCCCTAAAGGCCAAAAATACGGCATCGGCAAGTACCATGCAAACGGTCCGCGCCTCCATGAATTCATCCAGGAAATGAACCGCGAAGTGCTGTCGAAATACGACTGCATGACTGTCGGTGAAGCGATCGGATCCGATGTTGAGATCGCCAAAAAGTATACCGGTGCCGACCGCCATGAACTGAACATGATTTTCAACTTTGAACATATGGATGCCGATACAAAACCGGGCAGCCCGGCCGGCAAATGGGCCTTGAAACCTTTTAATCTTGTTGAATTAAAGCAAACGCTCTCCCGCTGGCAGTATGCACTTTCGGATACCGGCTGGAACGCGCTGTATTTTGAAAACCACGACCAGGCGCGTGTCGTATCGCGGTGGGGAAATGATACAAAATACCGCGTTGAGTGCGCCAAAGCGTTTGCCACGATTTTGCACGGGTTAAAAGGAACGCCTTATGTTTACCAGGGTGAAGAGATCGGGATGGTGAACGCTGATTTAAAACTGGAAGAATATGACGATGTCGAAATCCGGAACGCCTACAAAGAACTCGTTTTGGAAAATCAAATCATGACGGAAGACGAGTTTTTAACAGCCGTCCGGAAAAAAGGGCGAGACAATGCGCGGACGCCGATGCAGTGGGACGACAGCCCGAACGCCGGCTTTACAACCGGAACGCCGTGGCTGAAGGTGAATTCGCGCTACCCGGAAATTAACGTGGCAAAAGCACTCGCAGATCCGAACTCGATCTTTTATTACTATCAATCTCTGATCAAGCTGCGCCATACATACGATGTGTTTGTCGACGGCCGGTATGAACTGCTGCTGCCGGACCATCCGCATTTGTACGTGTATACACGGGAAAATGGGTCAGAGAAATTACTCGTTGCCGCCAATATCAGCGAGAATACGGTAAGCTTTGAAAAACCGGAGGGGAACTGGAAATTGCTGCTTGGAAACTATGACGATACGGAAAGCAGCACACTGTTCCGCCCATACGAAGCCGGGATTTATTATATGGAGAAATAAACGAGGGGGGCTGTTCCTGAAATATGATTGGAGCAGCCCCTTTCATATTCTTAAAAACATTCCGGTATTGTTTTTAGAAAACGATTGATGCGACCCATGACCTTTTCGGGATGTATAAAATGAACAAATCGGTCTTTATAAGCCCTCTTAGGACCCCTTTTGGGCAGTGCGCTTGACAAATCGGTTTTTATAAAGTACAAAAAAGTCAAATGCTTGAACAAAAATATCTTAAGAAAAAGGGCTGCCCATGCAAAAACAGCCCTTTCCCTTGATCAAGCCGTAATGGCTTTTACAACTTCCTCAAGCTGCATACCCCGGGAAGCTTTTACCAAAATCAGATCATTTACTTCAATTTTATCTTTCAAAACGGCAATCATTTCCTCCTTGTCTTCAAATGGAAAGACACGCCCGTCCGGAAAATTAGCGGCTTCCGCGATATGTCTGCCCAATTTTCCGTATGTAAAGACAAGATCAATTTTCCCGGGGTTTAACTCGCGGCCGACTTCCTTGTGAAATTCCGCTTCCCTTTCCCCAAGTTCCAGCATATCGCCGAGTACCAGGATTCTCCGCCCCGCCCCTTCAAATTGTTCAATGAGCCGGATGGCGGCACGCATCGATGTCGGGCTGGCATTATACGCATCATTGATGACTTTCGAACCCTTTATCCCTTCTGCCATTTCCATCCGCATTGCCGTGAGCCTCGTTTTCTGCAGGCCTTCGTGGATTGCCCCGAAGCCCATTCCGAACTCGCGGCCCGCTAGGATGGCAGCAAGAGAATTGATCACGTTATATTCGCCCAATACAGGCAGATAAAATTCCGTGTCTCCGGAGGCATTTGTCCGAAATGTGCTTCCGGCGTCTTCCCGTCTGATTCCGATCGGATAAAGATCGTTCGCAACCCCCTTTCCGAACGTTGTTGTCCGGATCCCCGCAAGCTTCGGTACACGTTCTTGTAAAAGCGGCTCATCACCCATATAAATCAGGAGGCCGTTTTCTGGCAGGCCTTCCGCAATCTCAAGCTTCGCATCGGCAATGGCCTCCCGCGAACCGAGATTTTGGATATGGGCCTCGCCGATATTCGTAATAATGGCTGCATCCGGGCGGGCAATATGTGTCAAAAGAGAAATTTCCCCTTTTGCACTCATGCCCATTTCCACAACAGCCATTTCGGTATCCTCATCCAAAGACAGGATCGTTAAAGGCAGGCCCTGATGGTTGTTAAAATTCCCTTCGGTTTTTTGCACTTTATATTTTTGAGCCAAAACAGACGCGACCATATCTTTTGTCGTTGTCTTGCCGTTGCTGCCTGTAATGCCGACCACTTTGGCCCGTAATTGCCGGCGGTAACTTGCCGCCAGTTCCTGCAAGCTTTTCTCAACGTCTTCCACAATGATGAGCGGAAGATGCGCCGGCGGATCCGGCATGTCTTTTTGCCAGAGCGATGCAGCTGCGCCTTTTCGGATTGCATCTTTGACAAACTTGTGCCCGTCCGCATTTCGTCCCCGCAGCGGCACGTATAAATTGCCTTTTTCGATCTTGCGTGTATCGATGCAAACGCCTTGTACAAGCGTTTCGTTGTTTTTCAGTGCTTCTTGATTCTCAACATGGATCATGCCTGTAATTTCCCGGATTGTCCGCCTGATCATCCTGTTTGATTCCTCCTTCTTTCGCCTAAAAACAGAACGGGAACCATGCTGCCATGGTTCCATTGATGTTACAATGTGTATTTAATCTGCTGTTTTTCCGCATGCCGTTCAAGCGCCAGCTCAATGAGTTTTTCGATCAATTGCGGATAATCGAGGCCCGAGTGCTTCCACAAAAGCGGGAACATACTGAACGGCGTAAATCCCGGCATCGTGTTGACTTCATTGATCATTACCCGGTTTTCTTTCGTTACGAAGAAATCAGCGCGTACCAGCCCGGAGCAGTCCAGCGCTTTAAAAGCGGTAATGGCCGCCTCGGTTAATTTTTTGTACACTTCTTCGGAAATGTCGGCCGGAATGATTAACGCCGTGTCTCCGTCTTCATATTTTGCTTTGTAATCGTAAAAATTTTTTTTAGAAACAATTTCGCCGGCAACCGAACATTTCGGATCGTCATTCCCAATGACGCCCAATTCAATTTCACGGGCCGTGACGCCTTCTTCTATGATGATTTTCCGGTCATACTGAAAAGCTTCTTTGAAAGCCGCTTCGAGTTCTTCACGATTCGTGCATTTGCTGATGCCGACGCTGGAACCGAGATTGGCCGGCTTGACAAAGCAAGGATATCCGGTTTTCTCTTCCACTTCACGGTAGCACGCTTCCGGTTTCTTTTCCCATATGCTGCGGATAAAAGAAACATATTTGACCTGATCAAGCCCGGCCTGCGCAAACAAGTTTTTCATGATCACTTTATCCATTCCCGCCGAAGAGGCAAGCACCCCGTTTCCGACATAAGGCAGATTCAGCAATTCGAGCATGCCCTGGACGGTTCCGTCTTCCCCATTCGGCCCGTGAAGCAGTGGAAAAATGACATCGTAGCCGCCCTGTTCCCCTTCTGACACAGAAGTTGACAGCGCATTTGGCGCCATCTTCTCTCCCCCATGGAATTCGAGCTGTTTGACTGTTTCAACCGGCCCTGTTAAAAGCGGCCCTTTTATCCAATTCCCTTCTGTTGTGATGAAGATCGGGTAAATGTCGTATTTTTGGTGGTCCAAGGCCTGTATCACTGCTTTCGCGGTTTGCAAGGACACTTGGTGTTCAGCGGATTTTCCGCCGTACAATAAGCAAATTTTCTTTTTCATTGTGCTCCTCCATATCAGTACGGAATAATTCTATTTTATCATTTTCACGTTTCCGGAGTGTGACAAAACTAAAATTTTTGGCCCGTTTCATTTTCTTCCCTATTGTATGGGAAAATGGACAATTTGTGTATTATATCGATGCCTTTTTTACAGTTTTCCCGAAAAACACAAAAAGAAAGCGTATACGTCCTCCGCTTTTCTTTTGTCCGGCTATTCGATTTTCCTTCTTATTCCCTGTACACGCCCGGCCCCCGCCCGTGTTTCCTTTATATTCGTTAGAGGCCGGGAAGTCCGTACGCCACTTGGCAAGACGCCTCCACTTTTCTTATTGTATCAATACTTTCCATTCCTGCATTTTGCGGTCGTAGACCATTTTTCCGTCTGTTGGTGTGCCGGAAATGGATTTGTATTCTTCGTGCATTTCATCCATATCATGAAAATCTCCGATCATCCAGAACGGGATTTCGATTTGCGCCCGGGTCTGCACGGCATATTCCATGGAAATCACAAGCCCTTCCTTCATTTTGTCGGAAAGCGGCAGCAGCACTTCCAAAGGGACGCGGGGCAGCGCTTTCCGCTTTTTCCTCCCGAACAAAAACGGCTTTTCCCCTTTGATTTCATTGATCCGCTGTGCAATGACATCACCGAGCATCACATAAAAATCGCGGAAAGAACGGAAATATGTCTTGCTGTAATAACCGTCATCCTGGGACAAATACACAAAATGGTTGTTCAGTTTCCGGTAAAAAGGCATGCGCAAATGATGCTTCATATGGCTTAAATACAGCAATTCCGCAATTTCGTACCCTTCCAGCAGATCGAGACCTTCTTCGTCCTCAAAATCGACCCAGCAGAAATCTCCATAGCTGTAAATGTCGTCTTCAACGAGGCGGCCGATGGTTTCTTCATTGGCATATTCAAACAACGTATGTAAATTCACAGTACCCAAATCAAACTGATGCCGGAGAAGAAGGATATTCGTTAAATTGGGGAAGGCATGATAAAATTCATAAAAAGAAATGCCGTGCGTTAAAACATAATGATTCACTTCATTCGCATGAACATATATGAGCTCCCTGTTGCCACCATGGTTTTTCAATATGTTTACCCCCGATTGTGCAAAACATGGACAAAGCCCGCCAGTAATGCAATCCTCATTTATCCATAATTTTATTTTACCAAATTTGGCAAAAAAATTGGATTTTTATTTCATCTGGATCCTATCCATACTTTAACCACCATTGAAAATTATAATGAATCTCCAACCAATAAAAAACCATTTTAACTTGTTTCACAGGCCTGGTTTCCGGCCGGCCGTCGCGCTTGCAGTTTATGGAAAAATCATTCAAAATAATGTATAGGAAAGACGTTACTGTTGCCGGCAAAATCCGTCAGAGGCGCCATCCCTGTTTCAAAAGCTTCGCCTTGTCTCCTTTCCAACTGTTTTGCCGGTTTTTCATATCTATTTTCGGGAACATTATTCGAAAAGAGTTCTGTTTCCTAAGGAGGTGCGTGTCTTGCCGTTATAAGGGGCAATGTAAAAGCGGGCGCCGCATTTTTACACCTCTTGAGCAGGACAAACCATGCTGACGACCAAATTAATCTTAATCGTATTATTAATAGGGGCAAATGCTTTTTTCGTTGCTTCTGAATTTTCGTTGGTAAGAGTACGGACATCAAGAATCGACCAGCTGATAGCGGAAGGCAATAAAAAAGCAGCCTCCGCCAAAAAAGTGATCACAAAGCTGGACAGCTACCTATCTACAACGCAATTAGGCATCACCGTCATTTCCCTTGTTCTTGGGTGGCTTGGGGAACCGACTTTGCGCGTAATTTTTAATCCGCTGCTGGATAAACTGCATGTGCCCCATACATTAAGCCATGTTGTGACATTTATTATTTCTTTTCTTATCATTACGTTTTTCAGCGTCGTTGTCGGGGAACTGGCGCCAAAAAATATTGCCATCCAAAAGGCGGAAGATATTGTGCTTTTTGTCGCGAAACCGCTGATCTTTTTTAACAAACTGATGTTTCCGTTTACCTGGACGCTGAACCAATCATCTCGGTTTGTCACAAAAGCGCTCGGATATGATATCACTTCCGACCACGAGATTACCCACTCTGAGGAAGAATTGCGCATCATCTTGTCGGAAAGTTTGAAAAGCGGCGAGATTAACCAGTCCGAATATAAATATGTAAACAATATTTTTGAATTCGACAACAGGATCGCCAAAGAAATTATGGTGCCGCGCACAGAGGTGGTCACTGTCGATAAAAGTGACCGGATTGAGGATCTCATCCAGCTTGCGCAAAAGGAAAAATATACGAGATACCCGGTTACGGACGGGGACAAAGACAACATCATAGGCGTGATTAACATGAAAGAAGTGCTGACCGATTATGTTGCCGCCCCCGAGGTGAGGAAAGACGCGTTGATTGATCCGTACATCAATCCAATTATCCATGTGATCGAAACCGTCCCGATTCAAGGGATTCTTGCCCGCATGCAAAAAGACAATACCCATATGGCGGTTTTATTGGATGAATATGGCGGCACTGCCGGGATTATTACCGTAGAGGATATTCTGGAAGAAATTGTCGGGGAGATCCGGGACGAGTTCGATACGGATGAGGTCCCGCTGATCCAAAAAGTCGGGGAGAATCATTATATTTTGGATGCCAAAGTCCTGATAGAAGATGTGAATGATCTTTTGGCGATTGGAATTTCCGATGAAGAAGTGGATACGATCGGCGGATGGCTGCTGACCCAAAAATATGATTTGAAAAAAGGCGATGTCGTTCCGTTCCAATCGTATGAGTTTAAAGTGGCAGACATGGAAGGTTCACACGTTCTTTATGTGGACGTCACAAAAAAACAGGAAGTAGCCCCCCAGTAAAACAGGGGGCTTTTTTGTCTGCTACGCGCCCCGTTACCGAGACGAATAGCGGGAAAGGAACCGCCATATGTTAAAATAAGATTGAATTTTTCTAATTTAAATTTATTTCTAACCATAACGTTTGACTGTACGGTCTTTTTCATCTATAATATACGTAATACGAGAATGCTTTTTTTCAGGGAATGAGGTGAAATCCGATGGGGTTGTGTACCGTATTGGGGAATTAGCATCCGTAGCTAATGTTTCAAAGCGGACAATCGACTATTATACCCGGCTCGGGCTGTTAAAACCAAAACGAACAGGTGCAAATTACCGCATATATGACCAGGAAGCCGTCGCTGACTTGAAATTTATAGAAGAGTGCAAAAAACGGCATCTTCCGCTTGAGGCGATCCGGACAAAACTGGAATACAGAAAAAGCGGCGAAATAAGCGAAAATGCACTGATACAGCAACTGAATCTCTTCTCCGAACAGCTGCAGCAGCTCAACATGGAACTGAAAGATTTTACTCCGAATTTGGAAAAACTGCCGGAAGAGCAAAAAGAAACATTGCGCAACCGGCTATCGAGGGATAGCCTGGCCCTGATCCAATCACTTTCCTCCCTTTTAAACAAGGAAGTGGTTTGGCATTGAAACTGGGATTGCATGAAATTGTACACTTATAGGAGGTGACTCCTGCCTCGTTCACCTTATGGGGCAGGAAAACTTATTTGGACATATTTAAATTGGTGCTGATTTTCATTTTAATCGCACTTTCCGCTTTTTTTGTAGCTTCAGAGTTTGCAATCGTAAAAATCAGAAGTTCCCGGATTGACCAACTCATTGAAGAAGGAAACAAAAGAGCGATTCCGGTAAAAAAAATCATCACAAACCTTGATGAATATTTATCAACCTGTCAGTTGGGCATTACCATCATTTCACTTCTGCTCGGATGGATCGGAGAAGAAACCGTCTCGCATTTGATCGGCCCTGTGTTTGGGATGCTGCAATTGCCGCAGTCTTTTGCAGCAGTTGCTTCCGTGATTTTCGCTTTTACCCTGATCACTTTTGCCCATGTTGTGGCCGGCGAACTCTCGCCAAAAACAATCGCGATCCAAAAAGCGGAAACCATTGCGTTTCTATCGGCAAGGCCGTTAATTTTATTTCATCGGCTGATGTACCCGTTCATATGGGTGTTGAACAGCTCTGCACGCCTGATCACGAAAACGGCCGGGCTGGAACCCGCATCCCAGCATGATGTTGCCCATACGGAAGAGGAACTGAGGATTATCCTTTCTGAAAGCTATAAAAACGGTGAGATCAATCAATCGGAGTTTAAATATGTGAATAAAATATTCGAGTTTGATAATCGGATCGCGAAAGAAATCATGGTGCCGAGGACGGAGATTGTTTCCCTTTCCAAAAACGACTCCCTCCAAACTTTCCTGGACCTCGTACAGGAAGAACGGTTCACCCGCTATCCGGTCATTGACGGGGATAAAGACCATATCATCGGGATCATTAATTTAAAAGAAGTGTTGACTGATATGCTGCACAGGAAACAGACACCCCCTCCTCCGCTTGAAACGTATATCCGTCCGATAATCCGTGTCATTGATACCATCCCAATTAATGAACTTTTAATTATGATGCAAAAAGAACGCATCCATATGGCGGTATTGATTGACGAATACGGCGGCACAAGCGGTATTGTGACAGTCGAGGATATTTTGGAGGAAATTGTCGGGGAAATCCGTGATGAGTTTGACATGGACGAAGTGCCGCTGATCCGGAAAGTCGCAGACGGGCACTTTATTATTGATTCAAAAGTGTTGATCAGTGAAGTAAACGACCTGCTTGGCACCCATATTTCAGATGAAGACATCGACACAATCGGCGGATGGATTCTAACCGAAAAGTTTGAGGCAAAACAGGGCGATGTGCTGGAATACGGCGGATATGAATTTACAATCAGTGAAATGGAAGACATGCACATCCGGTACATCGAAGTCAAAAAGAAAGCCGGACAGGCAACAAAGCAAAAACCGAAGCAGGAAACCTTTCCAATCTCCAATACCGAGATCGGCCATCCCGAAATGCTGAAAGCCTTCGAATAAGGAGTACCGGACTGGGGCGGACAGCCGTTTGTCCGCCCGCTTTTTCGACATTCCCCAATTTCCCGAGAAATAATTTGTTGAAATTTGTTGCAGGAATCAATCGAGTAGGAGGAGGTGACTAGCCCCCGTCCTCTCACACCACCGTACGTACGGTTCTGTATACGGCGGTTCAACCAAATAAATGGCGCTTGTCACAATACTTTTCATACAGGCTTTTCAGCCCTTGGTGATTCCATTAGGAGTTACCAAGGGTTTTGTGTAATATTGGACTTTTAGAAATTCGCCAATATGCTTTCCTTGAGTTTCCCCATTCATATGCTTTATGCGGGGCTACCCCAAGCTGAATCAGCTTCTTGACCTTCGTTTTCGGTTTCTTCCATTGTTTCCACAAAATCATTCGAAGCCTTCTTCTAATCCAGGCATCTAATCTCTGGAATACACTAGGAGTATCGGCAAGTGCGAAATATCCGCACCAATCCATTAAGTATTGATTGAGCTTTTGTATCCAAGCTTCCATTGGAATTGCTTTTGATCTTCCAGTTATTTCCCGGATTTTCTGCTTCATTTTCTTGATACTTTTATGAGCGATTCTGACTTTTGGTTCTTTGTTCGCCGTAAAGCTGAATCCCAGATAATCCCTTTTCCAGGGACGGTCAAGGGCTGTTTTCTCTGGCGAAATCCATAGCTGTTTTCGGAGAACTCCGGGTCGAAGATTGGCATCAAGGCTTGATTCAGTGCCTGTTGGATGAGTCGGTCCATCACGGTAGGAATTCCTAACTTCCGTTTGCCGCCGTTCGGTTTCGGGATTTCGACCCGGCGGACTGGCTGCGGTTGATAGGCTCCCTCAAGCAGTGAAGTACGAATTTCTTGCCAATGTTCCATAATATACGGTCGTAATTCGGAAACCTGCATGCCGTCGACACCGTGACTGCCTTTGTTTCTTTCCACACGATGAAGTGCTTCCAGTAAATTTTCACGTGATAAGACCTGTTCCATCCTCATGTGTATTGCTCCTTGCGTGTGTTTTCTCTTCTTTCAATAGACCTGTTCTGGCTCCACCCTCTTGAGGTCCCTCATGGAATTCACCACTACTTTCCTCAAGTAAGTCCACTATGGATTGTCTGTGTCATTGCCATACAGAATTTCCAGACGAAAACTTCTCTTTGATTGTTCAGTCCTTCCAAAACGGGAGCGACCCGTATTGTACTATGACCTCTGCTGACTTCTGACTGTTCAATAACCTATCACTAGGCTAGTTACCAACTTAGTCGGCGTACCAGTCAGACCTCCCTGGGTAAGACTGCACTCTTTTCCTCCACCTATCTGCCTCATTTACTCTGTATCACCTTTGGCAGTATGGACTTTACTTTGTTCGGCAAGCTCATCCAATGATACCTAGCCTTGTATGAGGTTCGTGTTCCTCGAGAATCGGAGGTTTGCCGCTCGCTTCCTTCAGATTCCGCATCACTACGGACACCCTTGCGTTAGGCTATCGCTACTACTGCCTTCGCGTTTCGGGACTTTCACCTTATAGCGTGCAGCCATGCTAGGCGCACCCCAAAAAGCGTGAGCGATTCAATGATAATCGCCCACGCTTTTTTGCGCTCCGGTCCTCCCGTACGCCTTCAATTCTTTTTATAAACCGGATGCAGCTTGCTCCCTTCCAGCACTTCGAATAGTTCTAAACGGGATTTGGTGCAGGCCGTTTTGATACCCATCTCCGAAAAACTGGATACGACCTTTTTTAAATGATCATGATTTTTTTTCATATGATCACCCCATGTATATATTTTACTTCCGACATTTTTCCTTACTTATGTATTACCCTTTATCCAATATCTTACACGAAATACCTTACGATTTTATTAAAATTCTCAGTTTTTTTCGTGAGAGGCCTGTGGATTTGACAAAAGGTATGATCATCATGATTCATTTCTAATATAACAAAAAATCAGGAAAATTGTAAGGGGTTTCATAGATATTTTTCTATCGCTATCATCAACGGACAGCACCTTGTAAATATTTTCGTACCAAAAGATTATACTGGACATCACAACGGATATATATTACGATAAATAGTTGAATTATATTTCGGATGCACGGGAGAAAAATGCAGCCACCATTTACCGCTTTCTCCCATACTCATATTCTCTGGATGCAAGGAAGTATGCCTACCAAAATGTCCGGCCTGTTGAACGATTTTGCCATGAAACTTCAAAGCTATCTTCAGCCTGAAAGAGAGTCCCACCAAAATCTTGTCCAAAAAGGGCTGTTGTTGTACCGCCAGCATCTTGTCTATGGAAAACGGGTTTCGGGGCGGTTTTTAACCGGGAAAGTCCAGGACGTTTCGCCGGTGGAGTGCCGGCTGGATCTGGAAAACCCGCTGGATTGCGAATGTTCCTGCCCGCAGGACGGTTTTTGCCGCCATCAGCTCGCTTTATTTTTCTCTGCGTACAGTGAAGAAAACAGCGTGTTTGATTGGGTGCAGCAGTGGAAAAGCCGGAGTGCTGCCGGGCAGATTCTGCAATCCGTCAAACGGGCAAGCGAGCTTCTGAAACAGAAAAAGGATGCCTACTCCCAACCAAGCATCACGCAATGGCTGGCTGACTTTCATGCCGCTTTTCAGGAAATAAACAACCGCCATGAATACTTGATGGATATTTCTGCAAGGCAGGTATACCGCCGGCTGACCGGTTTTTTGCCGGTTGAACAGGAATGGGAGCCATTGTACCGGTTAATCGCCGCTTATGAAATGTTTAAATATCTCAACCGGATCTGCCGGGAAAACGAATTTTTTTCATCAGCTTCCTTGCTGCGCTTTTTTGTTGAGGAAGCAGAAGACTCACTCGTCCGGCTGTCGTCCGGTTCCATTCCGTTTGCTTATGATCCGTTTATCGGTTATTTGCGCGATGACTGCTGGTGGCTTGCGGACGGGGAATCCGTATATGAATTCGATTCAGTTGACTTTTACCGGATGCTCTGGTCCCGACTGCTTAAAAATGCCAATTGGAGAAAGCAGGAAGCCGAACGTTTAAGGGCGAAAATTGTAAACGGAATTGACACAGGAGAAAAGCTTTCTTCTGCTGCGGTGCTCTGCTTCATCCACCAGGCATTTTTGTCCGGGAATGACGATACGGCCCTGAACACATTGGAACAGCTGGCAAATAGCGGGATGATGACGGCCGTTTATATACCTTATTGGCTGGCGGAATTGAACATGCATCATTCGGAAGGCAGGCTGTACCGCTATATTTCCGCTTCACTTCCGATGGTTTCGGCCTTCTTACAAACATGCAGGGATGCTTACGACAGGCTTTCCTATATGCGCCTTTATTTCCGGTCTGTGGATGAAAAGGCTTTGGCGGAGCATCAACCGAGATTGCTGGAAAAACTGTACCGGACGTTTTTGCCCTCCAGCTCCGCGAAATACGGCGATCATTTGTTTTCCAAAGAGCGGTACCACAAATGGGTTGAGCTCCAGCTTTTGATCGGCAATCAGATTGAAGACATTGAAAAAGAAAAACTCAATTTGATTGCAAAGCAAGAACCAGAAGCCCTCCTCCCGCTCTACCATAGGGCGGTAAATGCCTGTATCGCAGAAAAAAACCGCAGTTCTTACAAAAAAGCGGTCCGGTATTTAAAAAAATTAAGGGCGGTTTATCGGAAGAAAAAAGAGGAAGACAAGTGGGATTCGTTCTTTTATGTTTTAACGCAGCAGACAAAAAGGCTGCGCGCTTTTCAGGAAGAATGCAGGAAGGGAAAACTAACCGATGCGGATGGAATATGATGTAAAAATTAATATAGAACCATTGCAGAAAGGACGCTATTTTTTGTTTGCCGAGGATGAATCAGGCAAAGAGATTGCTCCCCTTTATTGGAAGCCATCTCTTTTTATTTGGCATGAGGAAAGCTATTACGGCTCTTTCATATCGTTTACGTCTCACGGCGGGCATCATGGCATCGGGATCGACAGCTATATGCTCATGTCCCTTCTTGGAAAAGAAAGCTTCAGTTCAATGCTGCGGTGGGATTGGGATGAGCGGGGACAAATCTATTTGGCCGCCGCCCCTGTTCTGCTCGAGTCCGTTTTAAGCGGCGGATGGCTTGCGGAAGCCGCATCCCTTCCAGAAGAAGATCAGCCTATTTTTGAACTCCCGCAAGCGGTGATGGATGAATTCGGCCCGCTTTTTTGGAGTCGGAAGCTTGGCGGGAAACCTTTGAAAACCGTGTTGGCCGAATGGTACGGGGAAGCCGTGCGTTCTTTTATCGATAGCCGGCCGGGGATCAAGCCGCAGCTGGGCATGTTGCGGAAATCCGGTTTTACAAAACAGGAACTTGGCTTGTATTTCGACGAAAAGCGCTTCTCTATTTGGACCGGTGATGCCGGCCTCCCTTTTTCGATTGGCATCCGGCTTTCTGAACCCGCCCATGATGGTGGCCAATGGAAATTGGAAACGGTGTTGAGGGATCGGGCCAAACCGGATCGGATGCTCGTCTATCCGAGGCAGAAACTTTACAAAAAATGGAAGGAATATGAAAATGCTATCCGGCTTGAGCAGGCAAGGTGGATCAAACTGTTCCCTTGGCTTAAAGACGAAAACGGAAATTTGGCAGAACAGCTGGAAGAAAAGCTGGCATGGGAATTTTTAATCCATGCCAGCGAAAAGCTGCTCTCGCTCGGTGTCGATATTCTGCTGCCCCCGTGGTGGTCTTCCGTCAAAGATGCCAATATGCGGCTGAAAGCGAAAATGAAACAACACGCCAGTTACCGGTCCTTCCTCGGCCTCAATACCGTACTCGATTTTGATTGGCGCATCTCGTTAAACGGGACGGAATTGAGTGAAGAAGAATTCCGGAACCTTGTAAACGGGGGGCGGCGCCTTGTAAAAGCCGGCGGGGAATGGATCAAACTTGATCCGGCGATGATCAAATCGCTGCAGGCGCTCATGGAAAAAGCCAAAAAAGAAGGCTTGCGCATCCAGGATCTGCTCGGGCAGGAATTAGCGCCCGAAGAAGAGGAACCACCCGGTGAGGGGGATGCGCGCGCATTTACCCAGATTCAAATTGAGCTGAACCAGTCATTAAAAAAATTTGTACGGACATTATCAACCCTGTCGGAAATCCCTGCCGTCAAAATTCCGGATGGGTTTAAAGGGCATTTAAGGCCGTATCAGCAGCTCGGGTTGAATTGGCTAGTATTTTTGCGGAACTGCCGCTTCGGGGCCATTTTAGCGGATGATATGGGGCTTGGCAAAACCGTGCAGCTCATCTCCTACCTTCTCCATGTGAAACATGCGGAAAAACCGGAAGTACCGGCGCTGATCATTTGCCCTACGTCTGTTTTAGGCAACTGGCAAAAAGAATTTGAAAAATTTGCCCCTGATTTAAACGTTGCCCTCCATTACGGAGCGGGCAGGGAAAAAGAACAATTGGACAAGTATTACGGAAATGCTGATGTCGTTTTAACCAGCTACGGGCTGGCGCATATTGATTTTGAAGAACTGTCTTGTGTTGAATGGAGCACGGTTGCCCTTGACGAGGCGCAAAATATCAAAAATGCGCAAACGAAGCAGTCAAGGGCAATCCGGAAACTGAAAGGGCGGCACTATATCGCTTTAACTGGCACGCCGATGGAAAACCGCTTATCGGAACTGTGGACGATTTTTGATTTTACCAATAAAGGCTATTTGGGGAGTCTTCCGCAATTCCAAAAGCGTTTCATTGCCCCGATCGAAAAAGACGGGTCTAAAGAAAAAATCCGCGAGCTGCAGGCGCTCATCAAGCCGTTCCTGCTGCGGCGGACGAAAAAAGACCCGGAAGTCGAGCTGAATTTGCCTGAAAAACTGGAGCAGAAAGAATATTGTCCGCTGACGGCAGAGCAGGCGGCATTGTACGAAGAAACGGTACAGAGCGCGCTTCAGCAACTCGATACATTAAGCGGATTTGGCAGAAAGGCCCTGATTTTGCAGATGCTGAACCGCCTGAAGCAACTGTGCAACCATCCGGCCCTTTTCCTGAAAGAAGAAAAGCCTTCCCTTCTCTTGGAAAGGTCGTATAAATTGGAAAAACTGGCCGAATTGGTGAATTCAATTTTAAACACGGAAGAATCGTGTTTGATTTTTACACAGTATATCGGCATGGGCGAAATCATCCGGCAAATGATCAGACAGCAATTCGGGCTCAAAGTCCCGTTTCTGAACGGGAGTATGCCGAAAGCAAAGCGCGATTACTATATCCGGGAATTTCAAAACCAGGCGTTCCCTATTTTCCTACTCTCGCTAAAAGCCGGGGGAACAGGATTAAATTTAACGGCAGCCAATCATGTGATCCACTATGACCGCTGGTGGAACCCGGCTGTAGAAAACCAGGCAACCGACAGGGCGCATCGCATCGGGCAGCGGAAATTTGTCCATGTCCATAAATTCATTGCTACCGGCACTTTAGAAGAAAAAATCGATGAAATGCTCAAGAAAAAGCAGGCATTGAATGACGAAATCATCCAAAGCGACGACTGGATCACGGAACTGTCCAATGCCGAGCTGAAACATTTGGTCATGCTTGAAGGATAATGGGCAGCCGCCCGCATCTTCTATGATGTGGAGCGGCTTTTTCCATTTAATCTTGCTTTAAATTCCTCGATTAACGCCTCGCCCTCATACCCTTTCTGAACCAGATCCCGTAATACCTTTTCTGCAAGCGCAATCCTCCTCGAACGCATTGTCCCTTCCAGCAAAACGCTGACCGTTCCGCCAAATTCTTTGATGCCGCGGACATGGGTCGTCAGCGGGGCCGGGTCGTTGTTCTCATAAGTGATGACGACTTCCGTTTCCAGTTCTTGCTGATTTTTTTCGGCTTCGGCAAAAAACGGGGCCTGCCCGCTGTCCATATAAGCCTCAATCAGCCATGTGCCTCTGCCGTCTTCTTTATTGATAATCAACCCGTCAATAAAAGGGATTTTCTTCCGTTCGCCGGATTTTACAATGGAAAGCGATACAATTTTAAACGTTTTCATCGTTTCCCTCCCTGTCCATTTGGCAAAATTATACCATACTTTTTCTAAAGCTTCCCTGCCGCAAACCCTTTATAAATTTTCCGGATTTGCGGTTTTTGGCTGTTTTTCATGCCGAAAAATGCAAAAATTGCCCGGGAAAAATTGAATTTTGCCGGATCAGCATGCCCAATTTTTGAAAAATGCCGATTTTACACAAAATTGTAAAGCCATTAAGATAGAAATAGAAAGGGGGTGGCACAGTTGATCAACCAGGTCACTTTGGTCGGGAGGCTTACAAAGGACCCGGAACTCCATTATACCGCGGACGGAAAACCCGTTTTAAATATCACTTTAGCTTTAAATCGCCATTACCGCAATCAGTTTGGCGAAACACTGACGGATTTTGTCCAGTGTACGCTTTGGAATAAAATTGCCGAAAATACAAGCAAATATTGCGGGAAAGGTTCGATACTCGGCGTTATCGGCAGAATCCAGACCCGCCATTATGACAATAAAGAAGGGAAAAGGGTGTACGTCACGGAAGTCATTGCCGATACAGTCCAATTTTTAAGCAGACGGCCGGAAAACAAACCGTTGCAGGAAGCCGGCCAAGGAGGGTAAGATGTTTTGGAAGAAGCTGCGAAAAGGTTGGATGCGCTCGAACGGGTACTGGCGGACATGATTGTCAAACAAGGATTGATCAATCAGCAGTTTACCATCTTGATGGCTGAAATGAAAAGGATCGATAAGCAGCTCCGCAGTATGTCCGTCCAAGTGCAGTACAAAAACTAAGTTTTTTTACTTTCCTTTTTCATTTTCCTTTCTTATCGAATGATTCCCCAAATTTCCCCATCAGAAAGATTTTTTCAAAGACTCCCCAACGATCCCCAAAATATTTTCAGTCAGCTGTTCGCACAGCTGATTTTTTTATGTAAAAAAAGCGATTAGGCAAACGACCCTCCGCTTTTCTATTTTCCCAGGGCAAACATAATTTCAGCTTCGCAAGCGAGCTCGCCGTCGACTGTGGCAACGGCTTTGCCTTTTCCGACCGGTCCTTTCAGGCGGATGATTTCCACTTCAAGACGAAGCTGGTCCCCCGGCCTTACCTGCCGTTTAAACCGGCATTTGTCGATTCCGGCAAACAGCGCCAGTTTGCCGCGGTTTTCTTCTTTTTTCAAAATGGCGACCGCCCCCACCTGCGCAAGGGCTTCAACAATCAAAACGCCCGGCATAACCGGGTACTCGGGAAAATGCCCGTTAAAAAATTCTTCATTGCCCGATACATTTTTAATGCCTACCGCACGTTTCCCTTCTTCGACTTCAAGAACTTTATCGATCAGCAAAAAAGGGTAACGGTGCGGAATAATTTCTTTAATCTGTTGCAAATCAAGCATTGGCAAATCCTCCATCATTTAAAAATCGGCCGTTAAGAACGGATGCTGTTCACAAGACCCATCATCTGGTCCGATATTGTAATGGCCCTCGACTGCAGCTGATAAGAACGCTCAGCTTTGATCAAGTCCGTCATTTCCATCCCAAGATCCACGTTCGATTTTTCAAGGGCGCCCTGCTGCATGGAGATCTGGCCGCGGTTTGCACCCGACAAGTCTGTATAAATTTGTGCGGCATTTACATTTTGCGGCAGCTTCAGCAGATTATTCCCGTCCTGTTCCAGCACTTGCGGGTTATTCATTTGGACAACGCCAAGGTTAAAACTTCCTGTTGTGCCGTTTGCGTATGTAACCTGCAGCCTCCCATTCTGATTGATGGCATAATTTTTAACGTTACCTTGAATCATGATCATGTTGTCATACTCATCTAAAACCGGATTTCCGTTCCCATCTGTAAGCATGCTTGTATGATTCCCAACCGGGGTAACTTCCAATGCACCGGCCCGGGTAAATTCCACTTCGCTCATGCCGTTCGTTTGCACGAGCACTTTCAAATACTGGTTTTCTTTTGTAAAAGCGATATCAAGGGCGCGGCCAGTATTCTCCAATAGCCCTTGCGAAGTGTTGTAAGCCGTCTGGGCCAGTTTTGCACCAGTGCCGATCCGGATGCCGTCCGGCGTTTTCCTTCCTACTTCTTTTGAAACAACCGGCTGGTTATTGATCTGCTGGACAAGCAGATCCGTAAATGTCGCCTGTTTGCTTTTATAGCCTGTTGTATCGGCGTTTGCGACATTGCTGCTGATGATATCAATTTTATTCTGCAACTGCCTGAGCGAATTTGTTGCTGTGATCATGGATTGATTCATGGCGGCACCTCATTTCCGATTAAACTTTGCCGACGTCATTGACCGCTTTGCCCAAGCTTGAATCATAAGCCTGCAGCACTTTTTGGTTGGCTTCGAAAGAGCGGTACGCACTGATCATGTCCGTCATTGTTTGTGTTTCATCCACATTGGAAGCCTCCAAATAGCCCTGTTTGATCTGGAAGCCGATCCGCTGGGCGTAAGCATTTGGAAGCTGTGCGTTATTTTGGAGCGTGTATAAACCGTCCCCTGTTTTTACGAGCAAATCCGGATTTTGGGCATACGCCAACCCTACTGTATCCACATATTGGCCATTTTCCGTAATGGCGCCGGTTGGATCAACAGAAAAATCGGTACTGTTGACTTGAATGCGGCCACCCGCAGTATTCAGGACGTAATTTCCGGAAGCAGTCGTTAAATATCCTTGTGAATCGACCGTAAAGTTTCCGTTCCGCGTATATTTTATATTGCCACCGCTGTCTTCAACAGGAAAGAATAAACGGCCTGTAGATGCAGGATTATCAACAATGGCCAGATCGGTTTTGTTGTTTGTTTCTTCAAGGGAGCCCTGCGTAAACAGCGGGATGGTCTCCTGCATGTAAACGCCGGTTGCCAGCGACCCGACCGAATGCTCAATCTCGCCTGTTGTCCCGTTTTTATTCATATAGCTGAGCAGCATCTTTGGAAACGACCGCATCGATGATTGGTCTGCTTTATAACCGGGTGTATCTGCATTGGATAAATTATTGACGAGCATATCCGTTTTCCGCTGTTGTGCAATCATTCCGGAAGCCGCTGTATAGAGACCTCTTAACATCGCCATCCACCTCACTGGAAAAGTGTAACGGGTGCTTTTCCGTTTTCATCAAACGTTTGATTAAACAAGCCTTCTTTTTGAAATCTTATCAATGTTTTCAAGCATTAAGCCTGTCCCAATTGCCACTGAACTCATCGGGTTATCCGCCACCAATACCGGCACTTTGATTTCTTCGGCGAGCAGCTGGTCGATGCCGTGCAGGAGGGCGCCGCCGCCGGTTAAAATCACGCCGCGGTCGATGATATCAGCAGAAAGTTCAGGCGGAGTTTTCTCCAATACATTTTTGGTTGCATGCACAATCACGGATACCGATTCGCGCAATGCTTTTTCAATTTCGGAAGATTTGACGGTAATTGTGCGCGGAAGGCCGGAAACCATATCCCTCCCCCTGATGTCCATTTCTTCATTACGGGCACCCGGGAATACCGTACCGATATTGATTTTGATGTTTTCCGCCGTGCGTTCACCGATCAGGAGCTTGTATTCCCTCTTGATATATTGCAAAATCTCATTATCAAACTTGTCGCCAGCCATTTTAATGGATGAGCTTGTCACAATGTCGCCCATCGATAATACGGCAATATCCGTTGTTCCTCCACCAATGTCTACAACCATATTGCCGCTCGGCTGGAAAATATCCATTCCGGCACCGATTGCCGCCACTTTCGGTTCTTCCTCCAGATAAACGTTTTTCCCGCCGCTTTTTTCTGCCGCTTCACGGATTGCTTTTTGTTCAACGCTTGTGATATTCGTCGGGCAGCAAATCAGAATGCGCGGTTTGGATAAAAAGCCCTTGACATTCAGCTTGTTGATAAAGTGCCGCAGCATCGTTTCCGTCACATCAAAATCGGCAATGACACCGTCTTTCAGCGGACGGATCGCCACAATATTCCCCGGCGTCCTTCCCACCATGCGGCGCGCTTCCTCCCCGACAGCAAGCACTTTATTGGCCGTTTTGTCAATTGCCACAACAGACGGCTCATTTAACACGATGCCCTGGCCTTTAACATGGATCAATACGTTAGCGGTGCCCAAATCAATTCCAATATCCTTTGCAAACATGAATGTGCTCCTTCCTCATTTTCCATACTTTATAGGACGATTTATCTATAAGCAGTCTATGAATGTCTGTTTTCTCTAAGTAACTATTTTACCACATTCTTGTCGAGTTTCGGGAGGATTTGTCAAATTTTATTTTCCGCATTTTGCTGCTGTTGCAGCCTCGGAAATCACCGGGGACATGTTTAGAGGGACTTTCTAAGAAGCGGACTTTTTGTCCCATCAAAAAGAAGCAACCGCCTGTTTCGGTTGCTTCTTTTTGAACGTGGAAACCGGCTGCCTCTGGTGGGCTTATGCAACCGTTTTGCTATTCTGTAACTTGGTATTCTTCCTTTTTATACTTCTGCTTCGTTGCTTCCCCTCCGCGCAAGTGGCGGACCGATTTATGGTAATCCAATATATTCTTTACTTCATTTGCCAGTTCCGGGTTGATTTCCGGCAGTCTTTCCGTCAAATCTTTATGGACAGTACTTTTGGATACGCCAAACTCTTTCGCAATCACGCGAACCGTTTTTCTCGTCTCCACGATATACTTTCCAATCTTGATAGTCCTCTCTTTGATGTAATCGTGCACACTACTCGCCCTCCCCAAAATTGGATGTGAGGAGTGTGAAATGAGACTCGCTGACCTCAGATTCGTACTGTATCCCGCAGTCGTTCCTGTCAAGGGCAGCTTCTGCGGCAGAAAGTCAATTCCTTTCTGATGCTGCAAGAAATAAACAAGTCTGTAACGAAAACGCTCCCGTATTTAACGATTCCTCACCTCAAACACTCTCGCTTTTTGTCAAGTTTGTAACAGTTTATTAGCTTGGATTACATTTTATGCAAAAAAACAAAAGAAAGGGCCGGCCGGACGGCTACTTGCACGCATAAAAAAAGGATAGAGCCTTTCTGTCCTCTATCCCTTAGGGAAAGTTGTTATTTGCTTCCCTGGCCCGCAGACGTGTCTTCAGAAGCCTGGTTTTGTTTGGATTGGCTGTTGCCGGAGGTTGCATCCGGAAGTTGGACATCGCTGACTGGTTTATTGAAATAGTTTTCCGGATTGACTGCAACATCGTCTTTGCGGATTTCAAAGTGGAGATGCGTGCCTGCTGCTTTGTTCAGTTCGCTTTGGCCGGCTTTTGCAAGTAGTTGGCCTTGTTTTACTGCATCCCCTTCTTTAACGGCAATGTCTTTCACCGATTGATATTCGGTGACGACACCTTTATCATGTTCCACTTCAATGACATTCCCTAAAACTGCATCTTCCTGCACTTTTGTTACCGTTCCGCTCATTGCCGCGACAACATCAAAAGATTTGCCGTTTGTCATCGTAATGTCAATGCCCTGGTTCGGCTGGTAAGTGTTTTCGTATACGACAAGTGCAGCTTCCTGATCTTTCACCGATGCGTTCGGATCGTAAAATTTCTTCTCGATTTTAGCCATTTCAGGATGTTTCACCGGCATTTTGAAATTTTCAACCGCTTTATTGACTTCTATTGCCCGGTTTTCGGAATTCTTCTGGCTGATGGATGTGTCACTCGAGAATTTTTCTTTCGCCGAATTGCTTCCCAGCGATTGGTACCAAATAATCCCGGCAATTAACAGCGCCGCGCTGGCTAAGTAGAGCGCAGGATATACCCAGCGTTTTTTTAAGAAATTTTTTATGTTCTTTGGTTGAGAAGGCCGTTTCTTTTCTTCCTCTCTCATTTTCATCACCTCAGCAACCATTCTGAACATTTCTTTATTTGTTTATACATAGATTTTAAAAAATTTTTAAGACGCTGCTCCCCGGGTTATTTTTCCGCCAGCATGCGGGGATTGACAATGGCATCAATCGGTACGATCTCCACTCCTTTATAATAATACGTAACAATGGCTTTATAATCCTTTCCTTCCTTCGCCATACCGTTTGCGCCATATTGGCTCATGCCGACACCGTGCCCGTAACCTTTCGTGGTGACCACAATTTCATTGCCTTTTCTGACCCATGTAAAATCCGACGAAGGAAGGCTGAGTTTATCCCTGACCTGCCTGCCGGTAAAGACATTGCCGGCGATTTGGATTTTTGCAACCCTTTTCCCTTTTGTCCTGGATAAAACGGTGCCCATATCGTTGGAAGAAAGTTTGATCCCGAGCTTTTGTTCAAAAACAGGCACAGATATGACCGTTTCTTTTTTAAATTTTGGTGAAGTTTTATCCCACGGGCTTTTAACGCTTTTTAAATAAGGAACCGGGTTTGTCCAGTAATCTTCCGCATTTTCCGTATAGCCGTTGCTTGTGGAAAAGAAGGCCGCGTCAATCGGCTTGTTGTGGTAGGTGATAATTTCCCCTTTTGTGGCTGAAACTGCTTTTTTGATCTTATTTAATTTTGCCCGGTACTGTTTTCCCCAAATCTTTTTCAGCTCATCATTGCTTAAATATACTTGGTCATTTACCGTATCTGTTACATCGGCATTTTGCGGTAAATCGCTGTTGCCGCCGTATAACAGCCGGTTCACAATGAATGTGCGCGCCGTCAATGCCTGAGCTTTCAACGCTTCCATCCTGAACTGTGCCGGCATTTCCGCAGCGACAACACCTGCTACATAGTCTTCCATCGGCATTCGGTCAATCTTTTTTTCCATGCTTCTATACACTGACACTTGGATTGAATCCGTTTCTTTCTCTCCCTTTGGCTGTTTTTTTTCATTTAATTTCCCGCTGGCTTTTTCGTTCTGGAACGGAAGAACAACAAGGGCGGGGATGAGAAAGGAAAAGGCGAGAACGAGGATGGATGCAATGATAACGGGTTTGATTGGTTTCATGCCTGATGCCTCCATATGTTTAGGTGGTGGAAAACCTATACTCCAACTTATGGCTTTGGACAAGCATTTATGAATAAAAAGTCAGGAGGCGGCAGGGTTTAAAATTTGCCTAAGGCGTCCATACTGGAAATATGGCTTCAGGTAAAAAAAAACCCTGCACATGGGGAATATGTACAGAGATTTTTATCCAAACTAGAGATTGGCGTCGGCAACCATTTGATTTTGATTAGCCAGCATAACTTCCGCTTCATCGTCGACTCTTTCAATGTCTGCCCCAAGTGCAGCCAGTTTGAGATGGAAGTCCAAATATCCGCGGTCAAGGTGTTTTAATTCTGTTACACGGGTAATGCCTTTTGCAGCCAGACCCGCAATAATCAAAGCAGCAGCAGCCCTTAAATCGGTGGCAGCAACTTCAGCGCCCTGCAAATTGCAAGGACCGTTCACAATGACGGATCGCCCTTCTATTTTCAAATCAGCATTCATGCGCCGGAATTCTTCCACGTGCATGAAGCGGTTTTCAAATACGGTTTCCGTAATGACGCTTGTTCCTTTGGCACACAAAAGTAATGCCATCATTTGCGATTGCATATCAGTCGGAAAACCCGGATACGGCATCGTTTTAATATCTACAGCTTTCAGTTCTTCAGGGCCGATCACCCTGACCCCGTTTTCTTCTTCAATCACCGTTACGCCCATTTCCTCGAGCTTCGCAATTAAGGAAGAAATATGTTCCGGCACTGCCCCTTTTACCAATACATTCCCTTTTGTGATTGCAGCAGCAACCATGAACGTCCCTGCTTCAATCCGGTCAGGTATGATGGTATGATCAGCAGCGTATAGCTTCTTTACACCTTCTATTTTAATGGTTCCTGTGCCGGCGCCTTTTACATTTGCGCCCATTTCATTTAAAAAGTTGGCCAGGTCGACAATTTCAGGTTCTTTAGCGCAATTCTCTATGATTGTCTGCCCGTCGGCCAACGATGCAGCCATCATAATGTTCTGGGTCGCACCGACACTTGGAAAATCAAGGTAAATTTTTGCTCCATGCAAACGGTCGGGCACGGTGGCTTCAATAAAGCCGTTTCCTACATTTACTTTTGCCCCCATCGCTTCAAAACCTTTTAAGTGCAGGTCAATAGGGCGGGAGCCGATTGCACAGCCTCCCGGCAATGCCACTCTCGCCTTTCCGGTTCTCGCCAATAATGGGCCCAACACTAAAAAAGATGCGCGCATTTTGCGGACATATTCAAACGGTGTTTCAACCGATAACTCCCTTGATGCATCTACAGTGATTTTATTTTCATGAAACGATACACCAGCATTCAGGTGGCGCAGTACTTCGCTGATTGTAAATACATCGGAGAGTTTTGGTACATCACGTATAATGCTTTTTCCTTCACTTGCCAATAATGATGCAGCGATCACAGGCAGTACGGCATTCTTTGCGCCCTCTACTTGTACGGTGCCTTGAAGCCTGTTCCCGCCGCGGACGATGATCTTTTCCAAGAGTATTCCCCTCCGCGTCCATATTCTCTATATTAATATTCAATCGTAATGATAGGTGTGCCAATTACGACTGTTGTCTTACCGCCCAAACCGCTGTTTCTTAAGCCGATTTGCACATTCATTTCCCTTTTTTTTACAGCTAAGTCTTCCGAAAACTTCGGCGAGTATCCGGAAACCGCATAAAAATTTTTTTCTTCCATTGTTTCAATTTCTGTAGCATCAAGACGTTTCAGCAATGCCTTTTTTTCATACAACAAAACATTATCAATTTTATCACTGAATTCGCCTTTGATACAAGAGAAAACCATGGGTTTTTCCGCATAAAGTATACCTGTCCGGTCTGACACAAGTTGATTGATTTTGCGCATTTCTGCTTCGTCCCAGCCTTGCCCTTCCACTTCGTAAATTAAATACGAACCGGATTTGCGATTTGTAAGGGTCGACATGAATTTTACGGTTTCGACATAATGGCTTTTTGCCAACTTGCCCACAAGCATCTTTGAATGCCTGTCCTTTTCGAATTGCCATTGCATTTCAGGGAAATGTCTTTGCAATTCCCGCACCTTTTCATTCCAACCTTCCGGCGAAAGCTGGCCAAGGGTTTCTCTCGTATATAAAGACCATCCAGTCACTTTGCCACCCATCTGTTCAACGGACTGCTGAAACAGCTGTAATTGACCTGTAAAATGGGCTGCATTTGTCTTATTCCCCATTACAATCAGTGCCAAACTAACCGCAACAATTACCGGCCAAATGATTCCTAATTTTCTCATCTTCTTTCCCCCTCTCCCTTATTAAAAGTGTTAACAAGAGAGCATGGGGACATACGAGGTAAATGTCGTCAAGTTTTGACACTCTATACATTAGTATAATGAATTTTGTCTAAAAAAGCATAACTAAATTGTAGACAATATATGATTTTTTGGGAACAGGAAAAATGAACCATTTATTGGCCTTGTTAAAGGGGTTATCCTGCAAAAATAAAATGAAATAATAAGGGTAGGTGTTGCGCCCAAAGTAAATAATCGAGAAAAAAATTGCTGACGCTGTACCCGATTGCGACTGAAAGAAAAATATACAGCAGTTTTGCCTGGATCACGCGGTTTTTCTTCAAAATCTTTTCAATGTTGATAGCTTGAAGGATCCAAAAAGTCATACCGATGAAAAATAAATTGGTAATGATGCTGATTACGGCCTGTGTCCCGAAACCGGCTGTCATCGGCACCCACTCCTTTCCCGAAAAATGGGCCGTATCTGGTTGACTTTTCCCGGCCACCAATACGTGCCGCCTTGCACACAGGGCTTTTTTTCATAAAAGCCCCGCAAATTTTGCACTCAAATAAAAACACCTTCCGAAAAAAAACAGAAGGTGTTTTTATTTTTTATGCAGCTTATATGACTGCCTGCATCAAGCAGAACAGTTCTTATCTTGAATGATGATAAACATCAATACGGTTTATTGCGCGTTTTAACGCCAATTCCGCCCGTTTGAAATCAATATCATCCTGATGGGACTGCAACCTGCGCTCTGCACGTTGTTTCGCTTCTTCAGCACGCCGGATATCAATTTGTTCCGGTGTTTCGGCAGCCTGGGCCAAAATGGTCACCTGGTCCGACCGTACTTCCAAAATGCCGCCGCTGACTGCGACCAAGTCCTCTTGTTCGCCTTTTTTAAATCGGACGGCCCCGATTTCAAGCGGCGCAACCAATGGAATATGCCCATACAATATTCCGAGCTCGCCGCTTTTGGCCTTTGCAATTACCATTTCCACTTCACCATGGTATACCGGGCCGTCTGGAGTGACAACACTGGCTTCATATGTCCTCATTTTGCTTCCTCCTGGTCCCGTATTATACTTTTACTCCCATGGCTTCCGCTTTTTTCACAACATCCTCGATCGGGCCTACGAGGCGGAAGGCATCTTCAGGAAGATGGTCATATTTCCCTTCCAAAATTTCTTTAAAGCCGCGTACTGTTTCTTTAACCGGCACATAAGAACCCGGCTGGCCGGTAAATTGTTCCGCGACGTGGAAGTTTTGCGACAGGAAGAACTGGATCCGGCGTGCACGGTGAACGACCAGTTTGTCGTCTTCACTCAATTCGTCCATACCCAAAATGGCGATAATATCCTGCAGTTCACGGTAACGCTGCAGCGTCGCCTGAACCTGACGGGCGACTTTGTAGTGCTCTTCACCGACAATTTCAGGGGCTAAAGCGCGGGAAGTGGAAGCGAGCGGATCCACTGCCGGATAAATCCCCATTTCCGATAACCGGCGTTCAAGGTTTGTTGTTGCATCCAAGTGTGCGAATGTTGTCGCCGGAGCCGGGTCTGTATAGTCGTCAGCCGGTACATAAATCGCCTGAATGGATGTGATGGAACCTTTTGTCGTCGAAGTAATCCGTTCCTGCAATTGGCCCATTTCCGTTGCAAGCGTCGGCTGGTAACCAACAGCGGAAGGCATGCGTCCGAGAAGCGCGGAAACTTCAGAACCGGCCTGTGTGAAACGGAAAATGTTATCAATAAACAGCAATACGTCCTGCCCTTGTTCATCACGGAAATATTCAGCCATTGTTAAACCGGTTAAAGCAACCCGCATACGTGCACCAGGCGGCTCGTTCATTTGCCCGAACACCATGGCGGTTTTGTTGATAACGCCGGAGTCTTTCATTTCATAGTAAAGGTCGTTTCCTTCACGTGTGCGTTCCCCTACGCCGGCAAATACGGAAATACCGCCGTGCTCCTGGGCAACGTTATGGATCAATTCCTGAATCAAAACGGTTTTGCCGACACCGGCACCACCGAATAACCCGATTTTTCCGCCTTTGATGTAAGGGGCCAAAAGGTCAACGACTTTAATGCCGGTTTCAAGAATTTCAACTTGCGTTGACAACTGTTCAAATGAAGGCGCCGGTTTTTGGATCGGATCGCGGCGGACGTCACCTTTAAGTTCTCCATCAAGGTCAATGACTTCACCGAGTACGTTAAATACACGGCCAAGCGTTGCTTCCCCTACCGGCACAGAAATAGGGGCACCCGTATCCACCACTTCCATGCCGCGCCTGATGCCATCTGTTGAAGACATCGCAACCGTACGGACGGCATCATCGCCCAAGTGTAATGCAACTTCCAGCGTGACATTGATATCGACTTCATCGGAACTTTTTGCTTTATAGTTAATTTTTAATGCGTTATAAATGTCAGGGAGCTGACCGTTTTCAAACTTTACGTCAACTACCGGACCCATTACTTGCAGAACATGTCCAATGCTCATACTGTTCCCTCCTAACTTGCGTGATGGGGCATGCCGGACCCGTCTTGGCAAAAGAGCGGTTTGCCAAAGCGGAAATTATTCCAGTGCTGCTGCTCCACCGACGATTTCCGTAATTTCCTGTGTAATCGATGCCTGGCGGGCACGGTTATAGGTCAATGTCAACGTATCGATTAATTCTGTTGCATTATCCGTAGCATTTCTCATTGCCGTCATGCGCGCCGCATGCTCACTCGCCTTACTGTCCAAAAGCGCCCCGTAAATCAGGCTTTCAGCATATTGCGGCAACAGGACATTCAGGATCTCCTTTGGAGACGGTTCAAATTCGTAGGAAATTAAGCGGTTTGTAGTCGTTACATCTGTAAGCGGCAATAGCTTTTTCTCCATAACTTTCTGGGTAATCGTATTGACAAAATGGTTGTAATATAAGTACAATTCGTCAAATGTCCCGTCTTCATACATTGCTACTGTTTTCTTTGTAATATTTTCAATATCCGCAAATGTCGGATGGTCCGCCAAGCCAACAATATGCAGCACAACATTCATCTTTAAACGCCTGAAAAATTCATATCCTGTACGCCCAACAACGATAATCGCATACTCGTCATCGGATTGATGGCGTTCCCGTATGGTTTGGGTAACAAGCCTTAAAACATTGCTGTTAAATGCACCGGCCAGTCCCCGGTCTGACGTGATGACGAAATAACCTGTCTTTTTAACAGGGCGGGAAACAAGCATCGGGTGCTGGGCGCCGCTTGTCCCCTTTGAAATGCTGACAACCACATCCTGCATTTTTTCCATATATGGGACAAACGACTTGGCAGACATTTCGGCACGGTTCAGTTTTGCGGCCGACACCATCTGCATTGCCTTCGTAATTTGGCTTGTTTTTTGCGTTGAGTTAATTCGGGTTTTGATATCGCGTAAGGATGCCACTTGAGCTTCACCACCCTTGTGAGTTAATCAGGATTTCAATATTGCTGATTGAAATCCTTCATCTATGTGTTTACCCTTTAAGATTGCTGCACGGAAACGACGAACGTCTTCTTGAACTCCGTGATCGCGTTTTCCATGTCTTCATCAGCAGGAAGATTTCCGGTTGTACGGATTTCCTCCAGCAGAGAAGCGCGGTTTTGGTCGAGCCAAGCATAGAATTCGGATTCAAAACGGAGAATATCTTCAACCGGAATGTCATCCAGGAATCCTTTTGTCAAAGCATAGAGAATGCATACTTGTTTTTCGACTTTAATTGGCTTGTTCAAATCCTGTTTCAACACTTCAACGGTGCGCTGTCCGCGTGCCAGTTTTGCCTGGGTTGCTTTATCCAGATCCGAACCAAATTGGGCGAATGATTCAAGTTCACGGTAGGAAGCCAAGTCAAGGCGCAAAGTACCGGAAACTTTTTTCATTGCCTTAATTTGCGCAGCGCCGCCGACACGGGATACGGACAAACCTGCGTTAATCGCCGGGCGCACACCGGAGAAGAACAGGTCGGACTGCAGGAAGATCTGGCCGTCTGTAATGGAAATGACGTTTGTCGGAATATATGCCGAAATATCACCGGCCTGTGTTTCAACAAACGGCAGCGCAGTCAACGAACCTCCGCCCAGCCGGTCACTCAATTTTGCAGCACGCTCAAGCAGGCGGGAGTGCAAATAGAATACATCACCAGGATACGCTTCACGGCCCGGCGGACGACGCAGCAGCAGGGAAAGTTCGCGGTATGCGACAGCCTGCTTGGATAAGTCATCATAGACAACCAATACGTGTTTGCCGTTATACATGAATTCTTCACCCATCGCAACACCGGCGTACGGCGCCAGGTATTGCAGCGGAGCCGGCTGGGACGCGGAAGCTGTAACAACAATCGTATAATCCAAAGCACCGAATTTGCGGAAGGTTTCAACTGTACTGCGGACCGTCGATTCTTTTTGCCCGATCGCAACATAAATACAAATCATATTTTGGTCTTTTTGGTTCAAAATCGTATCCACCGCAATGGTCGTTTTACCGGTTTGGCGGTCTCCGATGATCAATTCCCGCTGGCCGCGGCCAATCGGTACAAGCGCATCGATCGCCTTAATCCCCGTTTGGAGCGGTTCGCTTACCGATTTCCGATCCATAACGCCAGGCGCTTTTGCCTCAATCGGGCGTGTTTTCGTTGTATTAATCGGGCCAAGGCCGTCAACCGGCTGGCCGAGCGGGTTTACAACGCGGCCGATCAGCTCTTCGCCTACCGGAACCTGCATAATCCGCCCGGTCCTTCTCACTTCATCGCCTTCATGTATCTCGCGGTAAGGTCCCAAAATAATGATCCCGACATTGCTTTCTTCAAGGTTTTGGGCAAGCCCCATTACCCCGTTTGAAAACTCCAGCAGTTCTCCGGACATTGCATTGTCAAGTCCGTGAGCACGTGCAATCCCGTCACCAACTTCGATAACGGTACCGACATCGCTAACTTCAATTTCAGACTGGTAATTTTCAATCTGTTTTTTGATCAGCAAGCTGATTTCTTCAGCTTTTATGCTCATAAATCCAGCACCTCATTTCCCACTTAACTGATTAATGTTCTTTCAAGACGTTCCAATTTTCCGCGCAAACTGCTGTCAAAAATGGAATTTCCGATTCTGATCTTTAATCCGCCCAATAATCCGCTGTCTACAACATTTTCAATATTCAAGGACCGCTTTCCGACTTTTTCTGCAAACACGCCGGATATGGCCTTGCTCTCCTCGGCAGTAAGCGGCCGTGCTGAGTAGACAACAGCTTCGGAAATGCCGCGCTCTTCATTCATCCGCTCGATAAAAGAACGGCAAACGTCAGCAATCAAATCGTCACGGTGGCGCTCTGTCAAAAGCAGCAGCGTATTCAATGTGAAAGTGGATAATCCGGAAAAAATATCTTTAAGGATTTCTTGTTTTTTTTCTAGTGTCACTTTCGGAGATTTAAGGAGTTTTCTGAACGGTTCATTTCCTTCAAAAACCTCTTTAACCACGCGCACCTCTTTTTCAATTGTTTCCAGCTGCCCGTGCTCTTTCGCAAGTTCGAAAAGCGCCGAAGCGTACCGTTTTTCTACCGCGTCATGACTCATCGCATTTCTCCTGCCTCTTTAATAGATTCCATAATCAGTTTTTCGTGATCTTTTTCCGATATTTCTTTTTCAATCACTTTCGAGGCAATCATAACAGACAGGGATGCAACCTGTTCACGCAAAGCAGCGACAGCTTTTGCTTTTTCCTGTTCGATTTCCAGCTTTGCGGCATTTTTTAATCTTTCCGCTTCCGCACGAGCTGTCGAAATGATTTCTTCCCGTTGCGCATCCGCTTGTTTTTTCGCATTTTCGATTAAAGCCTGGCCTTCCTGCCTTGCCTGGCTAAGCAAAGCGCGCTGCTCCTCAAGAAGCCTGTTTGTTTCAGCGCGGTTTTTTTCCGCCAATTCAATTTCTTTTGCGATATGTTCTTCACGCTTTTGCATGATGCCCATTAAAGGCTTCCAGGCATACCGTTTCAACAGGAGCATTAAAATGATAAACATGACAAGCTGAAAGACGATATCGCCTGTATTTAAATGTCCTTCAACGAATCCTAGTACAAAACTGTTTTCAAACACCCAGGTTCACTCCTTTCCAAAGCCGCTTCCATCGTTACCAAGCGCCGTTAAAACACCATCATAAAGGAATGGCGAAGTTTCCGTTAGATGATCTTCGCCATTGATAAAAACCGTTTCCTATCTGTTAAGAACCATAAACCCGATAACAACCGCGATGATTGGCAGAGCCTCAACCAACGCAATACCAACGAACATCATTGTTTGCAGTAATCCGCGTGCTTCAGGCTGGCGGGCAATCCCTTCTACAGTGCGGCCGACTACAAGACCGTTCCCGATACCAGCGCCTACTGCTGCCAAACCACATGCAATTGCTGCTCCAATAACACCCAAACTCATGAATATTTCCTCCTTTAAGTTATATAAAAATTGGCTTGTCTTTTCAAAAAGAAAAATTATATGAAATGGCTATGCCTCGTGTGAAACTTTATGAGACATGTAAACCATTGTCAGCATGGTAAAAATATATGCCTGGATTGTTCCGACAAAGATGGAAAAAGCCTGCCATGCCAATGTAGGCACGATGGCCGCAATGGTCCCTCCGACATGTGTCGCCAAACTCCCGGCAAGAAGCGTCAGCAGAATTTCACCGGCATAAATGTTTCCGTAAAGCCGGAGACCCATTGTCAAAGTGTTCGCGAATTCTTCTATCAGTTTAATAGGGAGCAGGAATACCATCGGCTGGACATAGCTTTTTAAATAGCCGCCGACTCCCCTTTCTTTGACGCCGTAATAATGGGTTAAACCTACAATCATAACCGCCAAAGTCAATGTGATGATCGGATCAGACGTAGGCGACTTCCACCATAAGTAATGGTTGAACACTACCATGAACGGCAGGCCGAGCATATTGGAAACAAAAATATACATGATCAAAGTGATCCCAAGAATATGGAATCTTCCACCTGTTTTCCAATCCATATTGCTTTTAATAATATCCTTGACAAAGTCCATGACCCATTCAAGGAAGTTTTGCATGCCTGTGGGTTTCAACGCCAGCTTTCTTGTGGAGACGACCGCTATAATGAAAACGATCAAAGAAGAAACCGTAATCATCATGACATTGGCCAGGTTAAAGTACAATCCCATGAATTCTACGATTGGAGCCTTATGTTCCATTAGAACTCACCTCACTTTTACATTTTTCTTTGCCGCAATAAACCCACAAAAAAATCTATCATAATGACCACATAAGCAGTCATTATTCCAATAATTACACAGAGGACGTCTATATATCCCGGATAGCGCAATGCAAACAAAACCGCGATGACGGCCGCCGTCATTCTCAGGCCTGTTCCCATTGCACGCGGTTTTTTCCCCGGATCAATAGAGTTTGTTACCGAAATCGTTCTTTTTGCCAGCAGCCATAAGTTAAAAAGGCTGACGGATGTACCTAAAAGCAACCCCAGAAAAACCGGACGGTATGGGGGCAGGCCTAAACCCATTAGGTAGAACAGCAGAAGAAACACCAAATACTTGCGCTGCCTTTTATAAACCTGGATAAATTCCGGCATAAGTATCAATACACTCCCGAGTAAAAGTCCGGACCGTTAACAGCAAGGTATTTTTTCTTTATCACGCATCTGAAAAATGGATATTGCCATACTTTTACAACAGCAGGCGCTGCAAAGAGCAGAAATGCGGGACCAGCCGGCTACGGCAATACGCAAAAACTCCACCTGTTACAGGTACTGTAGCCCGCCACTGCCATTATGTTCTATTTTCTGTATGTAAATAGTAGAAAAGATTCCCCTTTCCAGTTATGAAAACCTTCTCAAAATGTACACTTTTTTAGCATACAATAGCACTAAAGCATTGTCAATGGAGTTTCTGTAAAACAACATTGAATTCCTGCCCCCTATAAAATCGTTAAAGATTTTCATAACCGCTTCAGCGCCCGGGTACGCAAAAGCTGAAAAAGGGAAGTGCCCTATCCCTGGAGACACCTTAATGGCCGCATGCCGAAAGAACAAGGCGCCTCCATCTATTTACATCGAAAATATACAGTTATTATAGACCCTTTTTATTTTTTTGCCAGTCCATTTCCCTTAGGTTAACAAATTTGTAAAACACTAAGCGGATTCATTTTGCATGGCCGGACGGAAGGAGATCAAATTATTTCGTCCCGAATAAACGGTCCCCCGCGTCCCCGAGGCCGGGTACAATATAGCCTTTCTCATTCAGTTTTTCATCGAGGGCGGCCATGAAGATATCCACATCCGGATGCGCCTTTTGCACCGCTTCCACGCCTTGGGGTGATGCAATCAGGCACATGAATTTAATATTTTTCGCGCCCCTTTGTTTTAAGGATTGGATCGCATCCACTGCGGAGCCGCCCGTTGCCAGCATCGGATCTACGATAATGAAATCCCGCTCCTCGATATCGCTCGGCAGTTTTATATAATATTCAACCGGCTTTAATGTTTTCGGATCGCGGTACAGCCCGATGTGCCCGACTTTCGCGGCCGGGATCAGTTTCCGCACACCGTCAACCATGCCCAATCCTGCACGCAGTATCGGGACAATGCCAATTTTTTTGCCAGACAGTATTTTTGATTTCGCTTTGCTGACAGGCGTTTCAATTTCGATCTCTTCAAGCGGCATATCCCGCGTAATTTCAAACGCCATCAGCGTCGCCACTTCATCCACAAGCTCGCGGAATTCCTTCGTCCCCGTATGTTTATCGCGGATATACGTTAACTTGTGCTGGATCAACGGATGGTTAATTACATGAACTGTGCTCAATGAAATTCTCTCCTTTTAGAGGTTGGTATAAAATTCGACAAACTTCTTCGCCTCAACCATTTTACACGAAAAAAGAACCCAATCTCAAGGAACGGCAAAATAAATTCTTAAGGCAGATCATGAAAAGGCCCCGCGTCTTCCGCGGGGAAGGAGATTAATTTTGATCCGGATAAAGTGGGAAACGTTCGGTCAGTTTTTTCACACGTTCGGCTTCTCCTTTTAAAATTCCCTCATCACTAGGATTTTTGAGCGCAGTGCCAATAATCGACGCAATTTCGTCCATTTCTTCAAGGCCGAAGCCCCTTGTCGTCACAGCAGGCGTACCGATTCTGAGTCCGCTTGTGATGAACGGGCTTTCCGGGTCATACGGGATCGTGTTTTTATTGGCGGTGATCCCGATGTCATCCAGTACTTTTTCGGCTGTCTTGCCCGAGATGGATAAAGAACGCAAATCAATCAGGATCAGGTGGTTGTCCGTCCCGCCTGATACAAGATCGAGACCCTCTTTTTTCAGCCCTTCGGCAAGGCGTTTGGCATTATCAACCACTTTTTGCGAATAAACTTTAAACTTGTCTGTGAGTGCTTCGCCGAACGCCACGGCTTTGGCCGCAATCACATGCATCAGCGGGCCGCCCTGGATTCCCGGGAAAATGGACTTATCCAATTTCTTCGCAAATTCCTCTTTGCACAAAATCATGCCGCCGCGCGGCCCCCGTAATGTTTTATGGGTTGTTGTCGTTACAAAATCCGCATAAGGAACCGGATTCGGGTGGAGACCGGCCGCAACGAGTCCGGCGATATGCGCCATATCGACCATCAAATAAGCGCCAACTTCATCCGCAATTTCCCTGAACTTTTTGAAATCGATCGTACGGGGGTATGCACTTGCGCCTGCAACGATCAGTTTTGGTTTATGTATGCGCGCCTTTTCCAGTACATCATCATAGTCAATATACTGGGTTTCTTTGTCAACGCCGTATTCCACAAAATTGTATTGGATGCCACTGAAATTCACAGGGCTCCCGTGCGTCAAATGGCCGCCATGCGACAAATTCATACCCAGCACCGTGTCACCGTGTTCCAAAATAGTGAAGTAAACCGCCATGTTCGCCTGCGCACCGGAATGGGGCTGGACATTTACATGCTCTGCGCCGAAAAGCTGCTTTGCCCGGTCACGCGCAAGATTTTCCACGATATCGACATACTCGCACCCGCCGTAATACCGGTGGGCCGGATAGCCTTCAGCATATTTATTTGTCATGACGGATCCCTGCGCTTCCATAACGGCTTCGCTAACAAAGTTTTCGCTGGCAATCAGCTCAATTTTACTCCTTTGCCGGTTCAGTTCCTTCCGGATGGCTTGATAAACTTCCTGGTCTTGTCTTGCAATATGGCTCAAATTGAAACCCCCTCATACGGTCATTTTTCATATTCTTTTTTATTTTACCATAACTTTTTGTGAAATCATGCCCTTTTTTTGGGACAAACATCAAAAAGGAAGCCCGCCCCCGCGTGGAAACTGCCGGGACTCGGCTTCTTTCTTGCGGATTGCTTAGCACGTGCCGCCTTTTTCATATACTGCCCGGGCACCCCCGATCAGTTTCGGGCGCGTCCTGGCAAATGTGACATGGGCCGCGCCCAGTTCCCTTTCCGATATCCGGACAGGAACGGCAACATGCTTTAAATGCATGCCGATAAAAGTATCCCCGATGTCAATCCCGGCATCTGCCCGGATAAATTCAACAACAACAGGATCTTCCATATGGCCGTATGCAAAAGCAGCCATAGCACCACCTGCCTTTCGGACAGGCACCACTGTTACTTCTTCCCAGCCCTTCTGCAAAGCAAGCGTTCGATCCACGACAAGCGCCCTGTTCAAATGTTCGCAGCATTGAAACGCCGAATAAAACCCAAGCTTCCGGGAAAATTTCCGCACGCCGTTAAAAATGATTTCAGCGATTTCCGCTGCACCCGCCGTGCCAATTTTTTCCCCGATCACTTCCGATGTCGAACATCCGACGACAAAAACCTGCCCCTTTTTCACGGGGACTTGCCGGAAAAATTCATCCAGCATCCGGTTAAACTGTTCTTCCAACTGGCTAAAATCTGATTTCAACGCTTCACACCTCTATTATGATCATGCGTTTTTTTCTTCGTATTGCGATATTTTTTCAATCCTGCGCGCATGGCGGCCACCTTCAAACGATGTCCCGAGCCAAGTTTTCACAATTTCACGCGCAAGCCCGGGCCCGATTACCCTTTCCCCCATGGCGAGCACATTGCTATCATTATGCTCCCTCGTGGCTTTTGCACTGAAAACATCGTGGACGAGCGCGCAGCGGATGCCTTTTACTTTGTTGGCTGAAATGCACATGCCAATCCCGGTGCCGCAGATAAGAATCCCCCGGTCAAATTCACCTTCTGCCACTTTCTCGGCCACCGGCAACGCATAATCGGGATAATCTACAGAACCTTCACACTCACAGCCAAAATCTTCGTATTCCACGCCCAATGAATCGAGCAAACTTGCAATTTCCCTTCGTAGATTCATTCCACCATGGTCTGATGCCAATGCAACTTTCATGTTTTTCCCCCTCGTTTTATTTCCGCCTTCCCTAGTATTATGAGGCTGTGTTACATTTTATGGTTGATGGCCGCGAAATCCGCCTCCGTGAGACTCCCGCAGCGCCCTAGCCGATGGATCCTGCCCGGCCCGTCCAGGCACCCTGCAAATTTTGCGGCCGTCATTGTCGGTTAACATAGTCTCCAACAAAATCAACTAATTCTATTCTGGCATATCGCCATAAAAAAGAAAACGGAACAAAGCCTAAAATCTTATTCACCGGATTTGAAAGCGGCCGATATTTCCCTTTAATTTCTCCGCATCCCGTTCCAGCTGGCCGACTAATTTTTCGATGGACTCCATTACATGGGCCTGTTCATTTGTGATCGATGTGACTTCTTTCGCCCCGGCGGAAGTCTGTTCGGCGATTGCCGCAACTTCCTGCGACTGCCGGGCGGCCTCCTGAATGGACTCCATTTGGTTTTTAGCCAATGAAGCGATATTGTCCACCGCCCCGGCCACGAGCAGGATGGAGTCCGTCATTTGCCCCATCGCCTCATTGGCCTGTTTCCCTTTCACCGCTTCATCATTCGCATTTTGCACCTGGACGGTGATTTGTCCCACGACATGGCTGACTTCCTCCTCAATATGCTGAATCAGGCCGGCAATGCCCTGTACCGCTTGGGCGCTTTCATCTGCCAGCTTCCTGACCTCATTGGCCACAACAGCAAACCCCTTACCGTGTTCGCCCGCGCGTGCCGCTTCAATGGAAGCATTTAACGCCAGCAAATTGGTTTGCGCCGCCACTTCCCCGACAAAAGAAACAATATCTTCCACTTTTTTCGTATCTTCAGCGAGACGGTGGACAGCCTCAAGGGAAGCCGCATTTTCTTTCGTCATTTCCTCGACGCCCGTAACCAATGAATCAATCGCCTCTTTGCTGGCTTTTACCTCCCCAAGCATGTGGTCTGACGAATGTTTGCAAGTATCCGCTTTTTCGCGGACTTCTGTAGCCAGCCGGTATATTTCCTCCACCAAATCGGCTGCGGATTGAGTCGCCGCTGCAGATTGTTCCGCCCCAAGGGAAATTTCTTCAACCGTCTGGTTAATATTTTCGGCCTGGTTTGTGGCCACCCCCGTTTTTTTGGAGATTTCTGACACTTTTTCTTTTGTATGTTCCACATTTCCGTTAATTTGCGCGACCATCTCCCGCAAATTGGCAATCATCCGATTGAAAGCGGACGCCAACGATTCGATTTCATCCCCGGATTTCGGCACCGGAACTTCATGCTGCAAATTCCCGCTGCTCGCTTTGATCGCCGCACTTTCCAGCCTGCGCATCGGCTTAACAATCAAACGCGCCACAAAATAACTCAAAATCCCGGACCAGATAATGCCTAAAGCAAGCGTCAGCACAATAAACCAAGATTGGCTGATCGAATTTGAAAAGAACGGAAACACCACATAAATAAAAATGCCGCTGGACGTATACGTAATAAAAGACAAAATGGTGACAAACAAAACGATTTTTTTCGTCAAACTGAATCTGTAATTTCTTTCTTTCAACACACTCGCCCCTAATTCCCCAGCTTTAATTTTTCAATCAAACGATTGATTAAACCGTCCAATTGCCCATATGTTGCTCTGTAAATTTGGAGGCTGCCGCCGTATGGATCCACGACATCACCTCCGATGCCGTCCGCAAATTCCAGTAGTGTAAACGTTTTATTTCGGGCCCGTGGAAACCGCCCGGCCACCGCTTCTTTATGGCCGTTTGTCATTGTAAAAATATAATCCGCCCAATCCACAAGTTCTTCCGAAAGATTTTTGGCCGCATGGCGGAATTTAATCGCGTTTTCCTTCAGCACTTCGTATGTATGGGCTGAGAGGGCGCTTCCCTCCAATGCAAAAATGCCGGCTGATTTTACTTCAACGCCCGGCAGCTGCTTCGCCTTTAGGATCGCCTCTGCCATCGGACTCCTGCATGTATTCCCTGTGCAAACAAAAAGAATATTCAACCCCCGTCCTCCTTGTCCGGTATTTTTATCTACTAATATTATAGTAAAAAAGACACCGAATACAAAGCTGAACTTCCCCGCACGAAAAAATCCCGGCATCCGTCTTGGAAACCAGGTCCTTGCCCAACGTATTAAACAGATAAAAGCAATTTAACGCCGAAAATAATTAAAATCATTCCCCCGAGCGCTTCACCGTATGCGCCGAGCCAAACATGGAATTTTCTTCCAATCAACAGGCCGAGCCAGGTTAATGCTGTTGCCGCCGCCCCGAAACAAATCATCACCACAGCCATCCGTGCACCGAAAATTCCAAGTGACAGCCCGACAGAAAAACTGTCCAAACTTACACTCAATGCAAACAGGATAATTCCCCAGCCGGAGGGGCTCATCGATTCGTTTTCTTTTTTAAATATAAACACAATCATCTGAAGGCCCATTACAACAAGCATAATGCCACCGATATACTGGGCAAACATGCCAAATGTATGGGATAAAAGTTGCCCCGCAATGATCCCGAGAAACGGCATAATCACGTGAAAAATCCCGACCGTCAAACCTATGTAAAAGATATGCCTCATCCTCGGTTTCATCATCCCCAAGCCGAGACTCACCGAAAAAGCATCCATCCCGAGTGCCAGTGCCATAATCGCTAATGTAACCACTTCTGCGATGACTGCCATACCCTTTCCCCCTTTGGACGTGCCTAATCCAGCATATGCACGTCCAAGGCGTTTTAGAATAGGCGCAGTCTATGCGTATGTTCACCTTCCCGATGGATTTTCCGATATCAAACGGTGCCCGGCAGCTTTTTCGAGCCGGTTCATAATGGCCTGCCCGATCCCTTTCCGCGGGAAAGTCTCACAAAAAATGACATCTACGTCCTGATCGTCAAACGAGCGCAATGAATCGTACAGATGATGTGCGACCGTCTCAAGTGAAGACCGCCTGCCGCAAACCGCAACGGTATCGGCACGGATTTCGCCGGCGGTTTCTTCTGTCACCACCGCACCGACATTTTCACCATTTTCCCGCCTTTCATCAATCAACCGCTGCATAAACGGAACCCCGCCGTCGACTAGGTAAACGGGCGCATTTGGCGCATAATGCGTATATTTCATCCCGGGCGCTTTCGGGCGGGCAACATTTTCATTTTCAAGCCCCGGATCAAGCTGAACTTCCCCGATCACCTCTTCAAGTTGTTCTTTCGTAATGCCGCCCGGGCGCAAAATGACAGGGGTATCTGCTGTGCAGTCCAGCACGGTCGACTCGACCCCAACACCCGTTTCTCCCCCGTCCACAATACCGGCAATTTTGCCGTCCAAATCGCGGCGTACATGTCCGGCTGTTGTCGGGCTCGGTTTGCCGGAACGGTTTGCGCTCGGGGCGGCAATCGGAAACCCGGCGAGACGGATGAGCGCAAGTGCAACAGGATGGGCCGGCATGCGGATCCCGACCGTATCAAGGCCGGCCGTCACTTTTTGCGATAATTTTCCTTTTTTTACTTTCAGGATCAGTGTCAGCGGGCCGGGCCAAAAAGCTTTGATCAACGCCCGCACCATATCTGGAATTTCTTCCGCCAACATTTCCAGCTGCACCTCATCTGCAATATGGACAATCAGCGGGTTATCACTCGGCCTGCCTTTCGCCTTGTATATTTTATCGACGGCTTCATCGCTAGTCGCATCAGCTCCCAAACCGTACACCGTTTCAGTCGGAAATGCTACAGCTTGCTTCTCTTTTAACAATTGTGCTGCTTCCACAAGTTGTGGATAAGATTGGAGATTTTCCACAGTTTTATCCACAAACCAATATTTTGTATCCATAACTTTCACCTTTCTTCATCGGATCGCAAACCCCGTTAAGATATTTATTTAACAAGCTTTCTCCCCGCAAGTATACAAAAATGTGAGAAATGAAACAAGTATTATCCACATCTTGTGGATAATACTCTTCATTCTGTTGATAATTAGTCTATTTCCGGAAGCACTCCTAATTTTTCCACAGCGCAGGCCGGCAAATGTTAAAACAATTTCTTAATGATTTCCACAACCAACAATTTTTTCTTCACTTCGTCGTTCTCACTCATGTAAACGGATTGCCCGCTGCGCCCTTCGTGTTTCGTTTCTTTACGGACGGACTTCTTGTCTTCGTGATTATCTGTCTTTTCAGGCGCGGCTTCATTCCCGCTTTTGGCAGTTTTTGTTTTTTTAACCGCTGTATCGCCTGCAGGTTTTTCGGCGTGCGCCGCCGGTTCAGCTACCTTCGTATTCTTCCCTGTTTCCTTAGGTTTTTCCTCAAAACCGCCTTCCACTGCAACTCCGTTTGGAAAATCGAGGAAGCAAAGCGGCGGGTAGAGGACACACCACCAATTGGCGCCCTGCCCTTTCCCGAGCGTAATCAAAACCGCTTCATATTTTCCGGCCGGATATAAATATTGTCCGTACAGTTTCGTAGGAAAAGCCACTTTCCCGAGCTCCACCTTTACAGATTGGTTCATCCGTTCTTCCGCTATCACCCGTTTGGCGATCCTTTCAATATCCGGTAAATGGGAGCGGATGACTTTTTCGGCCTCATCCTTGGATGTTAAATTTCCCACCCATTTGGTGATTTCCGCATTCACTTCATCACGGATTTTCCTTTTTACCGCCTGGTCTTCCGGCTTGTCGCTGTTCGCCAGTATTCTCAGCCGGATCGCATCTTTCGGAATGACGACCGTATCCGTTGCGGCCGCTTTTTGTTTCGGCGCATATAAACTTAAGATCGTTGCAATGGATAACATCACAATATATAACGAAACAATCGTTTTTCTTCTCATTTTCTTCCCCCGTCCCTTCGTATCCACATTGTGGACAAGAAAATGAGATTTTAAACTATCAATCTGAAAAAAATCGGCGGGGAGTCTGTTATTTCATGCAAAACACCATCCGCTCATGCCCGTTAATGTCGCGCACCGTCTCCACCCGGCTGCCAGGGAAAGCCGCGCGGAGGAGGCCAGAAACACGATCCCCCTGCCCCGAGCCAATTTCAAACCCTACAAGCGCACTCCCATTTAACGCCTGCGGAAGCTCTTCCATAAAACGGCGGTAATAATCAAGCCCGTCTTCTCCGCCAAACAAAGCCGTTTCGGGATCATGGTCTTTGACAACAACCGATAAAGATGTCCGGTCACGTTTCGGGATATACGGGGGATTGGATAAAATAATATCGAAAGTTTCGCCGCGCGCCAAAAAAGGCCGGAGCAGATCGCCTTGAATAAACCGGGCATCCGCTCGCAGTGCTTTTGCATTTTTTTTTGCCACCCGCAGCGCTTTTTCCGAAATATCGGAGGCGCTCACGGAAAGATTGGGGCACTCCAATTTCATGGTAATCGCAATAATGCCGCTTCCCGTTCCGATATCCGCAAGTTTAAGGCACCGGTTTTTCCCGAAATGCCGCCGGATCCTTTCGATGGCGCCTTGGACCAGTTCCTCTGTTTCAGGGCGCGGGATGAGCACATCACGATTGACGATAAATTTGCGCCCGTAAAAATACTCATACCCCGTAATGTGCTGGACCGGAACCCCTTGTGCATGGGCCTCCGCCGCTTTCCGGAAATTCTCCTGCACTTCTTCCGGCAAAACCATCCTTAAGTTCGAAAGCAGGCGGGTGCGGTCCATTTGCAAAAAATGTTCCAGCAACAGTTCGCCGGCATTCGCATCGCGGCCGTTTTCCGTTAAAAAAGAAGAAGCCCACTGCAAGGCTTCATATACTTTCATCGGGCTTTCCATCAGTCATTCACACTTTCCAGCTTTTTCGACTGGTCATCGAGAATGAGAGCATCAATGATTTCATCGAGTTTCCCCTCCAGCACCTGGTCGAGCTTTTGGATCGTTAAACCGATTCTATGGTCCGTCACGCGGTTTTGCGGAAAATTATACGTGCGGATCCGTTCGGAACGGTCACCCGTCCCGACGGCGGATTTCCGGTTGGCATCATATTCCGCCTGCGCCTCCTGCTGGTATTTGTCATAAATACGGGCGCGCAGCACTTTCATCGCCTTTTCCTTGTTTTTGATCTGCGATTTTTCATCTTGGCAGGAAACGACAATCCCGGTTGGAATGTGGGTCAGGCGGACAGCCGACATCGTCGTGTTGACGCTCTGCCCGCCCGGACCGCTCGATGCAAACGTATCAACCCGGACATCTTTTTCGTTAATTTCCACTTCAACTTCTTCGGCTTCCGGTAAAACCGCAACCGTTGCGGTCGATGTGTGGATGCGGCCTCCCGATTCCGTTTCCGGCACACGCTGCACCCTGTGCGCGCCGTTTTCAAATTTCAGCTTGGAGTAAGCCCCTTTTCCGTTCACCATAAAAATAATTTCTTTATAGCCGCCGATCCCTGTTACATTGGCTTCAATCACATCGATTTTCCAACCTTGCGACTCGGCATAGCGGGTATACATGCGGTACAGGTCACCCGCAAACAATGCCGCTTCATCCCCGCCGGCCGCCCCGCGGATTTCCACAATCACGTTCTTTTCGTCATTCGGGTCTTTCGGCAGGAGAAGAATTTTTAGGCGTTCTTCGTATTCTGAAATTTTATGCTCCAGATCATTGATTTCTTCCTTCACCATATCCTTCATTTCGGGGTCGAGTTTTTCCTTCAGAAGAGACTTGGCATCCCGGAGCTGCTTTTTCACTTCTTTATATTCACGGTAAACTTGCACGGTTTCCTGTATATCCGACTGTTCTTTCGAATACTCTCTTAATTTTTTTGGGTCATTCACGATATCAGGATCGCTTAAAAGCTCATTCAGCTTTTCGTACCGATTTTCCACGGTCTGCAGCCGATCGAACATCGAACCCCACCTCATTTCACTACTTTTTCCGTTTCCGCCCGACGGCCCGTTTAGAGCCGGCTAACAGCATACCAAATTTATTATAGTATACGCAATGGAAAACTTAAAGCGAAACCCGGTGGGGGAAAACCGGGAAAAGCTACTTCACATCGATTTTGACATGGATGTCATACCGGGGCAGAATTTTCAAAAGCCTGTCCCGGATTTCACTTTCTTTTTCCATCCTCTCCCGGTGGTTCAGTGTGTATTCGGTGTGGACGTTCACCCACATATCTTTCCCGTTAATGAAAACGGAATGCGGTATGTATCCGTTCATTTTCCATACGGCTTCCTTGGCCTTTTGAATATCGGCAGTAACGGAAGATCTATCATCATTTTGATTCACATGCCCGCCCTTTTCCGTTGTGCTTAGTTGTCTCGTTTCAATCGGGTGCGGCTTGGCATCATCCCTGCTTTCCTCGAAACAGCCTGCAAGTGAGGCAATCAGGAACAGGCAAATTAGCCGTTTTGCCATAAAAAAACACCTCCCTGCCAGATAGGTTTCCCGCATGGGAGGCGGTTTATTTACAAAACGGCAAAACTAAATCGGCGGATGCTCGTGGCATTTGCGGCAGACCGGATAATACGTGTCATTTCCCCCGATCTGGATCTGATCCCCCGTATACACCGGTTTCCCGTTTTCATCAACACGCAGATTCATCGTTGCTTTTCTCTCGCAAAACCAGCAGATCGTCTTCATTTCTTCGATCTTGTCCGCGTATAAAAGCATATATTTGCTTCCTTCAAATAGCTCATTTTGAAAATCGTTTTTCAGACCGAAGCCCATAACCGGTATATTCAGCTCATCGACAATCCGGGCAAGCTGCAGCACATGGCCTTTTTTCAAAAACTGCACTTCATCAATTAAAACACAGTAAGGCTGCGGCCGGTATTGTTTCACCGTATCAAAAATATCCGTATCATTGAAAATCGGAATGGCCTTACGCCGCAAGCCGATCCTGCTTGAAACATACCCGACTTCATCACGCGTGTCGATTCCCGATGTAAAAATCAGGACAGTTTTGTTCTGTTCTTCATAGTTATGGGCCACTTTCAAAATTTCAATCGATTTCCCGCTGTTCATTGCACCGTATTTGAAAAATAATTGCGCCATCGTTCTCGCTCCTTATTCTTTGAACAATGTTGTCCGCTCAGGGCGCCGGCATACCTCTCCCGACCGATCCCCCACTTATTCGCGAATATCCACAGAGCTTGTTCCATAAAAAAAACAGGCAAACGTTCATCGCCTGTTTTTCATTGAATTGCTTATTTAAGGCCGTATTTTTTATTGAAGCGGTCAACGCGTCCGGCAGCAGTCGCGAATTTTTGGCGTCCTGTATAGAATGGATGGCATTCGGAACATACTTCCACGCGGAGCTCATCTTTTACAGAACCACTTTCAAATTCATTTCCGCATGCGCATTTGACCATTACTTTTTTGTATTCCGGATGAATTCCAGCTTTCATTCTTTTCATCTCCTTCAGCCCTGAGTCATTACGAAACAGAGTTCTATGGTTTTTACGGGCCAAAAACCCGGAAAATCCCACAAACAAACTGTGATTATTATAGCAATTCCAAGAATGAAATGCAACATTGCAAATCAAAAAACGTTTTCCTTATTTTCCCTATTGCCCCGCGGGTGGCCGGCAGCAATAGGATTATAAAATTTTCTTGGCGGGGGCAGCTTTCAATTCCGACTTAATCATATCCACAAACTCCTCGTTTGATTTCGATTGTTTCAGCCTGCGCAGGAATTTCTCAACAAAATCCGGAGAATCGGACATCGATTTGCGGATCGCCCACAATACTTCCAAATGGTCTTTCGGCAGTAGCAGCTCTTCTTTCCGTGTCCCGGAACGCCGGATGTCGATCGCCGGGAATATGCGTTTTTCCGCCAGCGAGCGGTCAAGATGAAGTTCCATATTCCCCGTCCCTTTAAATTCTTCGTAAATGACATCATCCATGCGCGATCCGGTATCGACAAGGGCGGTGGCCAAAATCGTCAGGCTGCCCCCTTCTTCGATATTGCGGGCCGCACCGAAGAACCGTTTCGGGCGGTGGAACGCAGCAGGGTCAATCCCCCCTGAGAGCGTGCGCCCGCTCGGCGGGATTACGAGGTTATAGGCGCGTGCCAAGCGCGTAATGCTGTCCATCAAAATCACGACATCCCGCTTGTGCTCGACAAGACGCATTGCCCTCTCCAGCACAAGTTCCGCGACTTTAATATGGTTTTCCGGCACTTCATCAAAAGTGGAGCTGACCACATCCGCCTGCACGGAACGTTCAATATCTGTCACTTCTTCCGGCCGTTCATCGATCAAAAGGACAATCAATTCCGTTTCAGGATGGTTGATCGTGATGGAGTTGGCAATTTCCTTTAAAAGCATCGTTTTCCCGGCTTTCGGAGGCGCAACAATTAATCCGCGCTGCCCGAAACCGACCGGTGTAATTAAATCCATAATCCGGGTGGACAGCTTTTCGGGAGACGTTTCAAGGACAATCTGCCGGTTCGGGTATAACGGTGTTAATGCCGGAAAATGGACCCGTTCCTTGGCCGTCTCAGGGTTTTCCCCGTTTACCGCTTCGACATGCAACAGGCCGTAATAACGTTCGTTTTCTTTAGGAGGCCGGACTTTTCCCGAAACTTTATCTCCGTTTCTTAAATCGAAGCGGCGGATTTGCGATGCGGAAATGTAGATGTCTTCCGAGCTGGGGGAGTAATTAATCGGCCGCAAGAACCCAAAGCCTTCCGATTGGATGATTTCCAGCACGCCTTCCATAAAAAAATAGCCTTCTTGCTCTGCCCGGGCTTTTAAAATTGCAAAAATTAATTCTTTCTTCGTCAGTTTGCTATAGTAGGAAACTTTATACTCCCTTGCCAGAGCATAAAGCTCTTTTAACGTCATATTCTCCAAACTTGAAATCGATAAACCTTCCATATAAACACCACACTTTTTAAATTTCCGTACGGGTAGAGCAATGCAGCGCATTTCTTCCGCTTCTTTAATATTGCCTGTATTCAAACGAAATCATACGAAATCCGTGTTTTGTCCCCAACGTCTTATAGATGAACGTAATACAAATGGAAATGAACATACCTACCGATAAAGGAATGTGAAGGCAAGATGAGTATCCACAGTTTTGCTCTTAATAGAAGACATGAGCCGGCTGCAAAGAGGCCGTTTTGCAGCACTTATATCTATGGAGCCGCACCGTGTACGGAAGAAATAGAAGACGAATCATTTTGAATAATACATGAATAAAAATGCATGAATTAAGCCGCATTTATTGTAACCCTACCAGCGGGGAAAATCAACAAAAAAGGAGGGAGATGTTGAAAATCTTTTGGCAGAAAGCGGGGCGCGCTCCTTTGATAAAAAAGGCGCTTTAATGGCCGCAATTCCGTGCCTGTAAAATAGGGGAATGGCGATCCATAAGGCCCCGGCTTGTCCCGTTTTTTCGGGTGCACGCCCTTAAAGTTTCCTGAAACCCGCTATCCGCCCAGGGTTACGCTTTAATGACGAGATTCGGTTTCTTTTTCAAGCTGTGCTGGCCATCAATAAAACGCACCGTCCCGGACTTGGCGCGCATGACGACAGAATGCGTCGATCCATACGGGCCCTTGAACTGGACGCCGCGCAGCAGTTCCCCGTCCGTGACGCCCGTTGCCGCAAAAATGGCATCATCGCCGCAAACAAGGTCGTCCATCCTTAACACTTTGTTTACATCAAGCCCCATGCTGAGACAGCGCTCATATTCCGCATCATTTTGCGGCAAGAGCCGTCCCTGGATTTCACCGCCGAGGCATTTCAGCGCAACAGCCGCAATGACCCCCTCAGGCGCCCCACCGGATCCAAATAAGATGTCAACGCCCGTATGATCAAAGGCGGTATTAATGGCAGCCGCCACGTCCCCGTCATTGATCAGTTTAATGCGGGCTCCGGCCGCACGCAGCTGCGCAATAATTTCTTCATGGCGCGGCCTGTTCAAAACAGTTGCCACCACATCCTCAATGTCCTTGTTTTTCGCTTTTGCCACAGCCTTCAAGTTATCGATGATCGGTGCATCAATATCGATCATCCCAACCGCTTCCGGACCTACCGCGATTTTATCCATATACATATCCGGCGCATGGAGCAGATGCCCGTGGTCTGCAACCGCAAGCACACTAAGCGCATTCCAGCCGCCGGATGCGAGGATATTGGTTCCTTCCAAAGGGTCTACTGCAATATCCACACGGGGGCCGTATCCATTTCCAAGTTTTTCACCGATATACAGCATCGGCGCTTCATCCATCTCCCCTTCCCCAATGACGACTGTCCCTTTCATTGGAATGGTGTCGAATACATCGCGCATTGCGGAAGTTGCAGCATCATCCGCTTCATCTTTCAATCCGCGTCCCATCCATCTGGCTGATGCCAGCGCCGCCGCTTCTGTAACGCGAACCAATTCCATTGACAAACTTCTTTCCATTTTACTACCCCCATAAATAGATGTTTGTAATTAGTATATCACATTTACAAAATTATTGTGTCACAATTTACCCAGTATACGGTATATTTATCAATTTTATGGGGATGGAAAAACCGGCGGCTCAGGAATTTTCCAGATGTTCAATCTCCTTTTGCGACATACCCTCCCGCCAAATGGTGGCGCCAAGGCCATTTAGTTTTTCAACGAGATGGCTGTAACCCCGGTCGATATGGTCCACACCGGTAACTTCCGTGATCCCGTCTGCCATCAGGCCGGCAATGACAAGGGCGGCTCCGGCGCGCAAATCGCTTGCTTTTACTTTTGCACCCTGCAGGCGGACAGGGCCGTTCACAATCGCCGAGCGCCCTTCGACTTTAATATTCGCGCTCATTCGGCGCAGCTCGTCAATATGTTTAAACCGGGCGGAATAGATCGTATCGGTCACAATAGAACTGCCCTCTGCTTTTGTCAGAAGTGCCGTAAAAGGCTGCTGCAGATCGGTCGGAAATCCCGGGTAAACAAGCGTTTTAATGTCGACGGCTTTCAACTTGTCCGGCTTTCCGATAAAAATCTGCTCATCTCCCGTTTCAACCGGGACGCCCATTTCCCTGAGCTTGGCTGTGAGCGATTCGAGGTGCTGCGGGATGACATTGTCAATCAGCACCCCTTCGCCCGTTGCCGCCGCCAAAATCATAAAGGTGCCAGCTTCAATGCGGTCCGGGATAATTGTATGCCGGCAGCCGCTCAAATGCTCAACCCCTTCTATCCGGATCACATCCGTCCCAGCCCCTTTTATTTTTGCCCCCATATTGGTCAGGAGCGTTGCCACATCAATAATTTCCGGTTCTTTCGCCGCGTTTTCGATCACTGTTCTGCCTTTTGCCTTCACCGCCGCGAGCATAATGTTAATCGTCGCACCGACGCTTACAACATCCAAATAAATGCGCGCACCAACAAGCTCATCCGCCCGCAGGTAAATCGCGCCCTGTTCGTTGGTCACTTTTGCGCCCAATGCTTCGAAACCTTTGATATGCTGGTCGATCGGGCGCGGTCCCAGGTGACATCCGCCCGGCAGCCCGATGACCGCCTTTTTGAACCTTCCAAGCATGGCCCCCATCAAGTAATAAGAAGCCCGAAGTTTTTTGACTTTACCGTTCGGCAACGGTATGGAAATCATACGGCGGGGGTCAACCGTAATTTTCCCATCCCGTGCCATCACCTTTCCCCCGATTTCTTCCAGTAAACCGGTTAAAGTCCGGACATCGGAAATTTCAGGCAAGCCTTCTATTGTTACAGGGGATTCCGCCAGTATTGTTGCGGGAATAAGGGCAACAGCACTGTTTTTTGCACCGCTGACTTTAATTGTGCCTTTCAGGGGATATCCACCTGCAATTTTTAGCTTTTCCATGTTAAGCTCCCTTCCTTAACGGGTATAGAAGTCGTTCCCAAACGTTGTCGATATTTCGCATATTCAATTCAACATAAACCATTTCCCAAAAAACTTGCCGGGAATTGTGCATATCCCAGCATCAGCATATCCTATAAGGCTAGAAATCAAACCGTTGCGGAGAAAGCAAGAAATCATGGACAATTTCAAATATTTACTACAACACGTCCTTATTTTTGCGTACGGTTGTTCCAATCGCGCGTAAATTGTTCAATCCCTTTATCTGTCAGCGGGTGTTTGAACAGCTGCACGAGCACTTTATACGGTACCGTTGCGATATGCGCCCCTGCCAGCGCCGCCTGTGTGATGTGCTGCGGATGCCGGATGGAAGCGGCGATGATTTCCGTATCGATATGGTGGATGGAAAAGATTTCTGCAATTTCAGAGATCAGGCGTATGCCGTCATGCCCAATGTCGTCCAGCCTGCCAAGGAACGGCGAAACATAGGAAGCGCCGGCTCTTGCCGCCAGCAATGCCTGGTTGCTGCTGAAAATGAGGGTCACGTTTGTACGGATGCCTTCCTGCGAAAACTGGTGGACCGCTTTCAGCCCTTCTGGCGTCATCGGAACTTTGATGGTAATATTCGGGGCAATCGCCGAAAGCTCTCTCCCTTCTTTTAACATCCCTTCCGCATCCTCGGAGACGACTTCAGCGCTTACAGAACCGGGCACCAAAGCCGTGATTTCTCTTAAACGTTCGTGGAAAGAAACATTCTCTTTTGCGACAAGCGATGGGTTGGTCGTTACACCGGATAAAATCCCCCATTCATTTGCAGCTTTAATTTCCTCGAAATTGGCGGTGTCGATAAAAAATTTCATGTTTCCTCACAGCTCCTTTGATCAGTTCTTATGTACCCAATACAAATATACCACGAAACTAAAAGAAAGTTCAGAAAAACAAACCCGTTTTTTCCACACCGGTATGTATTGGACACGGATGCACCGTTTCCCTGCAAAAAGGGATAAAAATTCGGATGGGTGCTGTTCATTTTCATAACGGCATTACCAAGAAATCTGAGGGAAACACAGGCAAATTCCGCGATGATTCACCATACCCTGCCTTTTAACATAAAGCAAAAAAGGCCCGGCACGCTTGGACAGCGCCAGACCTTCTTTTCCTCAAAGCATTATGCTTTTTGGTTAGAACCGAATTCGCGGATTTTGCCGATAACGGTCTGTTTAATGGTTTCACGTGCAGGCCCGAGATATTTACGCGGATCGTACAAATCCGGATTAGCAGCCAATACTTCGCGGACTGTTTTTGCGGAAGCAATTTGGTTTTCCGTGTTTACGTTGATTTTCGCAGTTCCTAAAGAAATGGCTTTTTTGATGTCGTCTTCAGGAATGCCTGTCCCGCCGTGGAGCACTAACGGCATACCGGTGATTTTGCTGATTTCTTCCATTTCTTTGAAGCCGAGGTTTGGTTCTCCATGGTAAGGGCCGTGTACAGAACCAAGCGCAGGAGCCAAGGCATCAATTTTTGTTGCTTCTACTAATTTCCGGCATTCTTCCGGATCTGCATAGATGATGCCTTTGCCGACAACATCGTCTTCCTGGCCGCCGACAGTACCTAATTCCGCTTCAACGGATACGCCGTGGGCATGGGCATATTCAACCACTTCGGAAGTGATTTTGACGTTTTCTTCAAATGGATGGTGGGAAGCGTCGATCATAACGGAAGTGAAACCTGCATCAATCGCTTTTTTGCAGTTTTCAACAGTGGAACCGTGGTCAAGATGGATCGCAACCGGAACAGTGATGTTCAGGTCTTCCATTAAGCCCTCAACCATTTTTACTACGGTTTTGAAGCCGCTCATGTAACGGCCCGCTCCTTCGGAAACCCCGAGAATCACTGGAGATTTTTCTTCTTCTGCTGCTTGAAGAATAGCTTGGGCATATTCAAGGTTGTTTACGTTGAATTGGCCTACTGCATATTTCCCTTCTTTTGCTTTATTGAGCATTTCAGTCATCGAAACTAAAGGCATGGGTTTTCCTCCTTATCATTTGAGTTAAAAAGATTGCCGGGATAATAATTCATTTTTATAATAAACAATCTTTTTAACTTCATACTTGTATATTGATAATTTCTTATCCATCATATCAAACAAAACTAGGATTTACCAATGAACTTTATTTGTCCGGGAAAAGAAATAAAATTATCAAAATTTTTTGGTTTGAGACTTTTTTCACATTATCCGCTTACATAGCCAAATATTTTTGCACAGCTTCCCGGATATCATCAATGTCAAAAGGCTTCGCAAAGTGATTCAACGCCCCAAAGTCTTTCGCTTCCTCTATCATGTCCAATTCCCCGTAAGCCGTCATGATAATCACGCGGATATCCGGTTTCATTTCTTTCAGCCTTTTTAAAATTTCAATGCCGTTCATGCCGGGGATTTTCATATCCAAAAGGACCAAATCAATTTCCCGATTTGCGGCGAGGTCAAGCGCCTGGGCACCGTTTGCCGCCTGAAAAGTCTCATACCCCTCTTTCTGCAGTACTTCCGTCAGCAAAATCCGGATCCCAAATTGATCGTCGACGATTAAAATATTAGGCTTTCTCATTTTTCCCCTCCGTCACATGACATTTAAACAAAATCTTTATGTATTTTTGGCTCTCAGAAAAATTTTTCCCCTTGTCTTTATGATATAACAAATTATTTCTCTTTCGGATTGTTTTTTTCCTTCTTTTACAAGTGGTAAAATAAAGAAATGACCATATACCGGGTGATGGTGCTGCATTTATTTACCCATTGGAGGGAATGGCAAAACATGTTAAAAATGTTCTCAACGCAATGTGCAGGAATTTTTCAAAAAATACAGCAATCGGAAGAATATGCGCTGGAAGACGGCGCACGCCTGCTCGCACAGGCGGCGGTCGGGGAAGGAAATATTTATATAAAAGGTTGGAAGGAAATGCAGGCGGTGGAAGTGCTTGCATTGGAAGGCCCTGAACCGTTGCGGTGCGCGAAAAAACTTGAAAAACTGGAAGAACTCATCGATGCCGACCGGGTTTTGCTGCTTACCCGTTTTTCCAATGACAAGGAAGCAGCAGAAATGGCAAAACAGCTGAACGACAGCGGCATTCCGTTTATCGCTGTTGCCGGAAAAACGGAAACAGACGGCGAAGATTTGGAGTCCCTTTCCGATGTGTTTATCCAAACGCACGTGGCAAGAGGGCTGATTCCAGGGGAAAACGGCGGTAGGGTCGGCTTTGCTGATACAATGGCGGCGACGTTTATTTATTACGGGCTGCAGTTTGCGATTGACGAAATGATGGCGGATTACGAGGATTAAAAGAATGGCGGAGGAACCGTGAAGAGTCCCTCCGTTTATTCACCTAAATCAAAATCAATTGCATCGATATTCCAGTCTTCGTTTGATTTTGGCGGCTGACCGATTTTTCCACTGTAAAGCAATTTCCCGCTTGCAATTCCATAGGCGGAAAAGTATACCGGGCCCCCGGATTTTCGTGCCAAAACAAGCACATACAGTTTTCCTCCCCTAATCTTTATAGCCGTATTTGGGCCCTGCTCTGCCGGGAAGGTGATATCACGCTTTTTTGCAATGTACGGATATCATATTCAAGCAGCCGTACCCCTTTTGGCAAAACAGCTGCTGTATAAACACTTGATTTTCCGTAAAAATAGCTGCTTTCTGCAGACGTGTTTCCGGAAAAATATTTTGGAAGCCGTATGTTCCTGCTTGTACTAGTCTGATAGTCATAAACTTCAAGTGCCTGATCCACCGTTTTTCCTTTGTCCAACTTTTGTTTCAGCAGGACAATTCCATTATGCGGCTTTTGTGGATTCAGTTCTGTTACCTTGGAATGTTGACCGATTCTGTATTGGTTGTAACGTGCTCTTCTCCCACGAGTTTCTTTAAACGCAGATCTATTGTGTAAAGATGGGGTTCCGGAGAATCGCCGTTTGCCAGAACCTTCAGCTTATGTCCGAATAATTGCACGTCATCTACATATACATAACCTAAACTTTTGAATCCAGGCACTTCCACCTCCATCGTTGATTGATGAAGACTTTTCTTCCGGATGATATCAATCTTCAAATCATATAGACGTGAGAAAGTAAGTCGGGAAAGCGGCCGTCAAATTTTTTAAAAGAAAGCTATATTATTGGTCATTGTTGATTCTCGTAAAATCTGCGGGAAGGCGAGCCTGGACCCGGGAGAGTGGTTCCTGACTGAAGAAACTCGCAACACGGGATGAGCAAAGCAAATTTCGCGAGAATCAACGGTAAAATTTGACAAAGCGCCTAAAAAAAACCCCCGCCGGGAATTTTTATTTCCCAAGCGAGGGTTTTTTTATTGTTTTGCTTTGATCGACGCTTCAATAAACCCTTTAAATAACGGCTGCGGGCGCGTCGGGCGCGATGTGAATTCCGGATGGAACTGGGATGCGACAAACCAAGGATGGTCCTCAAGTTCAATAATTTCAATCAAACGGCCGTCCGGGCTTGTTCCGGAGAAGACGAAACCGGCATGTTCCATTTGCTCGCGGAATTGGTTATTAAATTCATAACGGTGGCGGTGCCGTTCATAAATGACTTCATCCTGGTATGCTTCATACGCTTTGGAGTTTTTTGCCAGCCTGCAAGGATAAAGCCCGAGGCGCAAAGTACCGCCAAGATCTTCAATTTCTTTTTGCTCCGGCAAAAGGTCAATAATCGGATAAGGCGTATCCGGGTTGATTTCAGAAGAATGCGCACCTTTCAAACCAAGCACATTGCGGGCATATTCAATCGAAGCCAACTGCATACCGAGGCAAATGCCGAGGAACGGGATTTTGTTTTCGCGCGCATACTTAATCGCAAGGATTTTCCCTTCGATCCCGCGATCGCCGAAACCACCCGGCACCAAAATGCCATCCGCGTCTTTTAACAGTTCGTCCACATTTCTCTCATTGACATCTTCGGCATTGATCCAGTTGATATCAATGTCCGCATCAAACTGGTAACCGGCATGTTTGAGCGCCTCAGCGACGGAGAGATACGCATCCTGCAGGGTGACATATTTGCCGACAAGCGCAATTTTCACCGTCTTCGAAAGATTCCTTACGCGGTTGACAAGGGCTTTCCACTCGGACATATCCGCTTCAGGGCACTGTAGTTTTAAATGGTCGCAAACAAGCTGGTCCAATTTTTGTTCCTGCAGCATTAGCGGAACGGCATACAAAGTATCGGCATCAATGCACTCTACAACTTCATTCGGCTGAATATCGCAGAACAGCGCAAGTTTATCCTTCATTTCCTGCGAAATCGGCTTTTCCGTCCGCACGACGATAACATTCGGCTGAATCCCGAGGCTCCGCAGTTCTTTCACGCTGTGCTGGGTCGGCTTCGTTTTCAGTTCGCCCGAAGCTTTCAAGTACGGGATTAACGTGCAGTGGATATACATGACATTTTCGATGCCGACATCCGTTTTGATTTGGCGGATCGCTTCCAGGAACGGGAGCGACTCAATATCGCCGACCGTACCGCCGATTTCGGTAATCACTACATCCGCGTTGGTCACTTTGCCGGCGCGGAATACGCGTTCTTTTATTTCATTTGTAATATGCGGGATAACCTGCACGGTTCCGCCGAGATACTCGCCGCGGCGTTCTTTCCGGATGACTTCCGAGTAAACCTTCCCGGTTGTCACGCTGCTGTACTTCGTTAAATTAATATCAATAAAACGTTCATAATGGCCGAGGTCAAGGTCTGTTTCCGCTCCGTCATCCGTTACGAACACTTCACCGTGCTGGTACGGACTCATCGTTCCCGGATCGACGTTGATATACGGATCAAATTTTTGAATCGTAATATTCAGCCCCCGGTTTTTCAAAAGCCGCCCCAATGACGCAGCGGTAATCCCTTTTCCCAACGAGGAAACGACCCCGCCTGTTACAAATATATATTTTGTCACGTGTTGTCCCCTCCTGTAATGTAACTTTATTGTTCACCACAACCTATCGCTTCATCCGCCATCGCCGCGAATTCCGCGCTTTCAACACACGCGGTCCTTCCCTCCAAGCGCTTTCCCGGGAGTCCCGCAACATAAACAAAACCTTTAAAGAGAGCGCCTCCCCGCTTTTTGAAGGGCGGGTTTGCAGTTTTATAAAAAACAAAAAGCCCCTCTTGCAAACAAATTGCAAGGGGGAGCTTATTGATTTGCGATATTCCGTCCTTTTCAAAGGAGCCCAAATAACATACTACCGTTGTCCCGAAAAGAAGTCAAGCCTAATCTCTGTCTTTATCATCAAAGTCTTCATCTTCTTCGTCTTCATCGGCAATTCCGTAATCGTCATCGGAAAGCAACGCTTCGTCCTCAAAGACCTCTTTATCCTCATCAATATCGAAATCATCCGAATCGACAAGGTCTTCTTCATCGATCAAGTCTTCATCTTCCTCTTCTTCATCGGCATACTCATCGTCTTCATCTTCAACGATATCATCGAGATCATCGAAGTCGAGGTCTTCTTCATCGATATAATCATCGTCTTCATCAGGATCTTTTGCCTTTTTCCGTTTTGTTTTGACGGTGTGGGTCACTTCTTCATCAATTTGGTCGACCGGGTACCAGGCGCGGAGCCCCCAATTGTTGTCCCCAAGACTAATAAATTTGCCGTCAATATTTAAATCGGTGTAAAACTGGATCATTTTACTGCGCAATTCTTCATCTGGCAAGCCTAAAATTCCGCCGATTTCAGCAAGCAAATCTTGAAAGGAGATGGTTTGTTTTTTTTCTTCCAATATTTGTTCCGCCAACTCGATAAAAGACATTTCCTTCAGCTCTTCTTTTGGCAACTGTCGCAAGCTCAAGCGTCGCACACCCTTTCTAATTGATCAAACTGGTATATGGCAGGCAAAATGGCAATGCCTTTGCATGATTTTAAAAAAACATACTTACCATTATATACAAAATACAGGCATTTATGCTAGCCCCGCGTCCCTTTCCGGCTGTTTTTATTCCGTGCTTTCATATGGCCGGGGCTCCTGATCAGCCGGTATGCAAGATAAAATAATAAAAAAGACAGAATAAGAAAAGGGATGGCACCAAGATCTTTATTATATAAAAAATACCCAATCGGAAGAAATAATACAAGACCGGTGCATGTTAAAACGATTTTCACTAAAGGAGACAAACAGTCCACATCCCTTTGAAAAAAATAAGCGATGTGATTGGCCCGCTTCCATCGCATCCGCCTTTTGGCAAAAAATCTCTTTTTACCCCTGTCCATTGTACATCCATCCTGCTGAAGGACACAATAAAATTATAGACAGAAAGCTAAATAATTTTCGCAGAAGTGCATCCGGCCTTTGAAACTTGCAAAAAAATCGGCATTGGTCTGCCTAATTTTTTGTGTAGGGGCTATCCCAAAAGCCCGCTTACGCTTAAATAAAAAACACATCGGAATAATCATTGTTCTTAACAAGTTTTCTCTGTTTCTTGTTTACTTTTGATGATCGCGATCCGCGAGCCTCTTCGCACGATGCCGTACTGCGTGCCTCGCCTGGCCCGCTTTTCCCACAGGAATCTCGTAAATATCGTGGTTCAATTATAGCCTTGCATTAAAAAAGGGCTGCCCTCAGGTCAGTTGCTGACTTTTGGACAGTCCATTACGTATCGCCCTCCGCTTTTCTTATTGTCCAGCTCCGGGCGCTATCGGCTAGCGGATTTTACGGCCTCTTCCCTACGATAAGTCAACATCGGCTCGTTACCTCGCCGTGTTTCCTTTATCTCAGTCAGAGGTAAAAAAATCCGTACGCCGATGGGCGAGCGCCCTCCGCTTTTCTCATCACATATTTCTTCTGTACTGGCCGCCGATTTCATAGAGGGTGTTGGTGATTTGTCCGAGGCTTGCGGATTTTACGGCTTCCATGAGCTCCGCGAAAATATTGCCGCCTTCCACAGCCGTTTGTTTTAATTTTTCCAGTGCCGCTTCAGCCTCTCCCTTGTGGCGCGCCTGAAAATCCCGCAAATTTTTAATCTGGAGATCCTTTTCTTCCTTCGTTGCGCGCGCCAGCTGCATATTGTTCACCTCATCTTCGCTTGGCGGGTTCGGATTCAGGAAAGTATTCACGCCGATAATCGGTAGAGTTCCCGAATGCTTCCTGACTTCATACTCCATCGATTCCTCCTGGATTTTCCCCCTTTGATACTGGGTTTCCATGGCGCCGAGCACGCCGCCGCGGTCATTGATCCGCTCAAATTCTTCCAGCACTGCCGCTTCAACAAGATCCGTCAACTCTTCAATAATAAAAGACCCCTGGAGCGGGTTTTCGTTTTTGGACAAACCGTGCTCTTTCGTGATGATCAACTGGATTGCCATTGCGCGGCGCACCGATTCTTCCGTCGGCGTCGTAATCGCTTCATCGTACGCATTCGTATGGAGCGAATTGCAATGGTCCTGAAGCGCCATCAAAGCCTGCAGCGTTGTGCGGATGTCGTTAAAATCAATCTCCTGTGCGTGCAGCGACCGGCCCGAGGTCTGAATATGGTATTTTAGTTTCTGGCTCCGTTCGTTCGCCCCGTATAAATCGCGCATCACAATCGCCCATATTCTCCTGGCGACTCGGCCAATGACCGTATATTCCGGGTCAAGTCCGTTGGAAAAAAAGAAGGACAGGTTCGGGGCAAAGTCGTCAACTTTCATCCCTCTGCTCAAATAATACTCCACATAGGTGAAACCGTTTGCGAGCGTAAAAGCGAGTTGGGAAATCGGATTGGCACCGGCTTCCGCAATATGGTAGCCGGAAATCGACACAGAATAATAATTGCGCACTTTATGTTCGATGAAATATTGCTGGATATCGCCCATCATCCGGAGCGCAAACTCGGTTGAAAAAATACATGTATTCTGGCCCTGGTCTTCTTTTAAAATATCCGCCTGCACTGTGCCTCTGACCGTTTGCAGCGTTTTCCTGCGCACTTCGGAAAATTCCTCCACTGTCAAGGTGCGCCCGAGTTCCGCTTTCTTCTTTTTCACCTGCTGGTCGATCGCCGTATTCATAAACATTGCCAAAATGATCGGCGCCGGACCGTTGATCGTCATCGATACAGAGGTGGAAGGAGCGCAGAGGTCAAAGCCCTCATATAATTTTTTCATATCATCCAATGTGCAGACACTGACGCCCGACTCGCCGACTTTCCCGTAAATATCCGGTCGTTCGTCCGGATCCTCTCCGTACAGCGTCACTGAATCAAAAGCCGTGCTGAGCCGTTTGGCAGGATCATCTTTCGATAAATAATGGAAGCGCCGGTTCGTCCGTTCCGGTGTCCCTTCCCCCGCAAACTGCCGCTTCGGGTCTTCCTCCCGGCGCTTAAACGGGAAAACGCCTGCCGTAAACGGAAATGCCCCGGGCACATTTTCTTTATACGCCCATTTTAAGATTTCGCCTTTATCTTCCCATTTCGGCAGCGCCACTTTCGGAATGGCAAGACCGGATAAACTCGTTGTCCTGATCGCGGTTGTGATTTCTTTATCCCTGATTTTAACCGTAAAGGTCTCACCGCTGTATTTTTCTTTCAGCGCCGGCCAATTTTCGAGGATCGCTTTCGATTCTTCCGTTAACCCTTTTTCCGCTTCGTTGCACAGCGTTTCAAGAAACTCGATGACATCACGTGCCGCCCCGCTTTCTTTTGCAGCTGCAATTGCCCCTTCCAGCTGGAACAGTTTTCTCGCAAGACGGACCTGCTCTTCCGTTTTTTTGTGGTAACGGCGGACCGTCTCCGCAATTTCCCGCAAGTAATGTACGCGGCTTCCCGGGATGATGACATGCTGTTTTCCCGGCGCCTGCTCTTTTGAAAAAGAAGAATGGAAATCTGTTCCTGCTTTCCCGTTGATTTTTTCAATGAGGGCGGCAAACAATGCGTTCGTTCCTGCATCGTTAAACCGGCTGGCAATGGTGCCATATACAGGCATATCGTCAAGCTTTTGGTCAAACAGCATATGGCTGCGCTGGTACTGCTTTTGCACCTGCTTTTTCGCATCTTCAGAACCATTCCGCTCAAATTTGTTGATCACAATCAAATCGGCATAATCAATCATATCGATTTTTTCAAGCTGGGACGGAGCGCCGAATTCGCTTGTCATGACATACATGGCAACATCGGAAACATTAGTGATTTCCGCATCCCCCTGTCCGATTCCGCTCGTTTCGACAAAAATCAAGTCAAATCCAGCCGCTTTGACAATCCGGATCGCATCTTCAATGGCAAGGGAGAGTTCGGAACGGGATGCCCTTGTCGCCAAACTCCGCATATACACGTTCGGGTGGAAAATGGCATTCATCCGGATCCTGTCACCGAGCAATGCCCCGCCCGTTTTTTGTTTCGTAGGGTCAATCGATAAGACGGCAATTTTTTTATCCGGATTATCACGGAGAAAACGGCGGATCAGTTCATCGGTCAATGAGCTTTTCCCTGCGCCGCCGGTTCCGGTAATGCCCACGACCGGCGCTTCCCGGACAGCTGACGCAACGGATTCAAGTCCGGCGAGCGCTTCCTGGTGGTTTAAGTGATTTTCCGCATACGAAATCAGCCTGGCAACGGATTTAATCCGCCCTTCTTTTAAACGTCTGGCTTCTTTTTCGAAATCCTCTTCCGTAATCGTAGGTCGGTCGCACTCCCGGAGCATAATATTGATCATCCCTTGGAGGCCGAGCTTTCTGCCGTCCTCGGGTGAAAAGATACGTGCGATGCCGTATTCGTGTAGCTCTTTGATCTCGCGCGGAATGATCACGCCCCCGCCGCCGCCGTATATGCAGATATGGGAAGCATCATTTTCCTGCAGTAGATCATACATATACTTAAAAAATTCGAGATGGCCTCCCTGGTAAGACGAAACGGCGATGCCCTGGGCGTCTTCCTGGATTGCTGCCTGGACGATTTCGCGGGCTGAGCGGTTATGCCCCAGATGGATCACTTCGGCACCGCTCGCCTGCAGGATCCTCCGCATAATATTGATGGAAGCATCATGACCGTCAAACAGACTGGAAGCTGTAACAAACCGGACCGCATGTTTCGGGTGGTATACTTCTACAGCAGCCATAGAATCCCCCTATCTTTTAGAGATTGGAAAACAACAGGTTCGTTTGCAGCTCAATATAATCATCAATCGTAAACTTCTTTTTAAATGCCCAACGGCGGAAAGCCCACATCTCGCCCTGGACAAAAATATTATGGGCGAGCATCTCCACGTGTTTTTCATCCAAATTAAGTTCGCCGTTTTCGACGCATTTTCGGATCATCGTTTCAAACATGCCGACCATTTCCAGTTCTTTTTTCAGGACATAAGGCAGCGCTTCTTTCGTCAGCGATTTTGCTTCCTGGTACATGACGAGCACTTCATCCTGCAGTTCATCGACAATCCGGAAATAATGGGCAATGCCAAGCTTCAGACTTTCAAGCGTCCCCTGCCCGGCATCCATGCCGAGCAGCCTTTCGCGCACTTCATCGTAAATCCGGTCGCACACCAAATACAGCACATCTTCTTTTGCACGGATATATTCATAAAGCGTACCGATGCTAAAACCTGACTTATTTGCAATTTCCCGTGTTGTCGTCCGGTGGAATCCTTTTTCTTTAAAAAGCGATACAGCCGCATTGATCATTTGGTTTCTGCGCAGTTCAACCAATTTTTCATCCCTTACTGATGCCGGAACAATTTTCTTTTGGCTCACAAACGGTCTCCCTTCTTCAACAAGCGGTCCATTCCGTCAGTCTCTTATCAGCATTCTAGAAATGACAAGTCTTTGGATTTCCTGCGTCCCTTCATAGATTTGCGTTATTTTGGCATCGCGCATAAACCGCTCAACCGGATAGTCTTTCGTATAGCCGTAGCCCCCGAAAATCTGGACAGCTTCCGTCGTTACTTTCATCGCGGTGTCTCCGGCAAACAGTTTCGACATAGCTGATTCTTTCCCGTACGGCAGGCCGTTCGATTCAAGCCAGGCAGCTTGATATGTTAACAGTCTTGCAGCTTCCACAGCGGTTGCCATATCGGCAAGTTTGAAGGATATGCCCTGGTTGGCCGCAATCGGTTTGCCGAACTGCTTCCGTTCTTTCGCATAGGCAACGGCCGCATCGAGCGCGCCCTGGGCAATGCCGACTGCCTGCGCCGCGATGCCGTTGCGCCCGCCGTCAAGCGTCATCATGGCGATTTTAAAACCTTGCCCTTCTTCCCCTAACAAATTTTCTTCCGGCACAATGCAATCTTCAAAAATAATTTCCGTTGTCGTAGAAGAACGGATGCCCATTTTCTTTTCTTTTTTGCCTGTTGAAAAACCCGGAAAAATTTTTTCTATAATGAAGGCACTTGTTCCGTGGTGTTTGCTTGAAGGATCCGTCAGGGCAAACACAATATAAATATCTGCCACACCGCCGTTTGTTATAAAAATCTTTGAACCGTTTAAAACATAATGGTCCCCTTCACGCCGTGCCGTTGTCACCATCGAGCCCGCATCTGAACCCGATCCCGGTTCGGTCAAGCCGTAAGCACCAATTTTTTCACCGCGGGCAAGCGGAGTAAGGTATTTCTGTTTTTGTTCTTCAGTCCCGAATTTAAACAGCGGCCAGCTGGCAAGCGAAGTATGCGCCGACAATGTGACGCCGGTCGAGGCACACACGCGCGACAGCTCCTCCACCGCAATGCAGTAGGCCAAAAAATCGCTCCCGATCCCCCCGTACTGTTCCGGCCAGGGGATGCCCGTCAAGCCGAGTTCCGCCATTTTATCAAAGATTGAACGGTCAAATCGTTCATTTTCATCGCGTTCCGCCGCTGTCGGCGCCACTTCTTTCACCGCAAAGTCGCGCACCATTTTCCGAATCATTTGATGTTCTTCATTCAGACGAAAGTCCATTTATTCTCCCCCCCATTGATGATTTGCGGAACCAGAATAGCCCCTTTTACCGTAAGAACTGATTGCTGATCACCATTTTTTGGATTTCACTTGTGCCTTCGTAAATTTGTGTAATTTTTGCATCACGGAAGTACCGTTCAAGCGGATAATCTTCCGTATAACCGTTTCCGCCGAAAATCTGCATCGCTGCAATTGCCGTATCGACCGCCGTTTGAGAAGCAAACAGTTTGGCCATCGATGCTTCTTTTTTGCAGTCCAAGCCCCTGCTCCGTAAATGCGATGCCCGGTAGACAAGCAGTTTACTTGCTTCGATGCGTGTAGCTATATCGGCCAGTTTAAACCCGACCCCTTGAAACTCATGAACCGGGCGGCCGAACTGCCAGCGGTTTTTCGCATATTGAAGCGAAAGCCCGTAAGCGCCTTCCGCAATGCCCAATGCCTGCGCCGCAATCCCGATCCGGCCCGCGTCCAGGTTGGCCATGGCAATTTTTAAGCCTTCCCCTTCTTTTCCGAGCCGGTTTTCAGCCGGAACATGCAGATTTTCAAAATGAAGTTGAACCGTTTTTGACCCGTGCAGGCCCATTTTTTTCTCTTCTTTACCGACCCGGAAGCCCGGCATGTTTTTCTCAACGATAAATGCGGTAATGCTACCGTCTTCCGTCCGGGTAAATACGATGTACGTATCCGCTTCTCCCCCGTTTGTAACGAACATTTTTGAACCGTTTATCACATAAGAATCACGTTTCCTGACTGCCTTCGTTTTAAGGTTTTTCGCATCCGAACCCGCATCGGCTTCTGTCAGGCAAAAAGCGCCTAAATATTCCCCGCTTGCCAATTTCGGCAAATATTTCCCTTTTTGCGCCTCATTCCCGAAATACAAAATCGGGTTTGTGCCGACCGAAGAGTGGACGGAGAGGATCACGCCGATTGTTGCGCTGACTTTTGAAATTTCATGGATAGCCAATATATAGGATGTGAAATCCAGCCCGGCCCCGCCGTATTTTTCGGGCACCGTCATCCCCATTAGGCCGAAGGATGCCATCTTATGAAGAATCTCCCGTGGAAACCAACCTTTTTCCATCCTGCCAACGAGCGGCAAAATTTCTTTTTCCGCAAAATCACGCACCATTTTTCTCAACAAAAGCTGTTCTTCCGTAAAATGAAAGTCCATCGCGCGGCCCCCTTTTTGGGTGGTCATTCATACGTATAGAAACCTCTCCCTGTTTTTCTGCCGAGCCACCCGGCATTGACGTATTTCCGCAGGAGCGGGCAAGGGCGGTATTTATCGTCACCGAACCCTTCGTGCAAGGTTTCCATAATATACAAACAAGTGTCGAGCCCGATAAAGTCCGCCAACGTAAGCGGGCCCATTGGATGGTTCATGCCAAGTTTCATCACTTCATCAATTGCTTCTTTTGTGGCGACCCCTTCATAAAGGGTGTAAACCGCTTCATTGATCATCGGCATTAAAACCCGGTTGGAAACGAAGCCCGGAAAATCATTGACTTCAACCGCCGTCTTCCCGAGCGCCGCGGCGGTATCATACACTTTTTCGTACACCTGGTCGCTTGTTACGAGCCCGCGGATAATTTCCACTAGCTTCATCACCGGAACAGGATTCATAAAATGCATACCGATCACATTTTCCGGCCTGTCTGTCACAGCAGCCAGCTCCGTAATCGGCAAGGATGAAGTGTTGGTCGCAAGCACGACATCCTTTGGCGCAATCCCGCTCAGCTGCTTAAAAATCTCTTTTTTTACTTTCATATTTTCGGTTGCCGCTTCAACAACCATTTCGGCCCCGGCAGCGTCCTCCAGGCTTGTGGAAGGGGTGAGGCGGGATAAAACCGCGTCCCTTTCTTCACTGGAAAGTTTTTGTTTTTCCACTTGGTGTGCCAAATTTTTCCGGATGGCTGCCAGACCCCTCTCAATCAGTTCCGTTTGAAGGTCATTTAAATATACGTGCCAACCCGCCTGCGCAAAAACCTGGGCAATCCCGGACCCCATCTGCCCAGCCCCGATCACTATGACAGTCTGTTTTTCCATTCTGATCACCTCTCACTGTACTTCAATCATGACGGCATCACCCTGCCCGCCGCCGGAGCAGATCGCCGCGATGCCAATTCCCCCACCGCGCCGTTTCAGCTCGTGGGCAAGGGTCAAAATGATGCGCGTGCCGCTTGCCCCGATCGGGTGTCCTAAAGCTACCGCACCCCCGTTTACATTGACTTTTTCGAGATCAAGCTGTGCAATTTTACTGCTGGCAAGCGCAACTGCGGCAAATGCTTCATTGATTTCAAACAAATTAATTTCTTCCAGCTTTCTCCCGGTCTTCTCTAGAATTTCATTGATTACAAGCCCAGGTGTTTGTGGAAAGTGCTGCGCCTCGACCGCCACTTCCGCATGGGCGATAATTGTGGCAAGCGGTTTCAATCCTTCTTTTGCGGCGCGCTCCCCGCTCATCAGCACTAGTGCGGCTGCGCCGTCATTGACCCCCGGCGCATTGCCCGCTGTAATGGTGCCGTCTTGATCAAAGGCAGGCGGCAGCTGCGACAGCTTTTCCAGTGTCGTATCCGGGCGCGGCGGCTCGTCATGTTCCACCAGCAGAGCAGGCCCTTTTCTTTGCGGCACTTCGACCGGTACGATTTCTTCGGCAAATTTCCCGGCCTGGATCGCTTCCAATGCTTTTTGGTGGCTCCTTAATGCCCAACGGTCCTGGAATTCCCTTGAAAGTTCGAATGCTTCCGCTGTCCGGTTTCCATATGTGCCCATATGTACACCTGAAAAAGCACAGGTCAAGCCGTCATGCGTCATCATATCTTTAAGCTGCACATCACCCATTTTCAATCCCCATCTTCCTTTCGGCAGGAAGTATGGGGCGTTCGACATCGATTCCATGCCGCCGGCCACGATCACTTCCCCATCCCCGGAGCGGATAATCTGGTCCGCGAGCGTTACGCTTCTCATCCCGGAAGCACACACTTTGTTAATCGTTTCCGTTTTGACTTCCCACGGGATCCCGGCGTATCTCGCCGCCTGCCTGGACGGGAGTTGGCCCTGGCCGCCCTGCAGGACATTTCCCATAATGACTTCATCCACATCGCCGCTTTGGACACCTGCCTTTTCCAAAACGCTTTTGATGGCAATCCCGCCAAGCTGGGATGCCGTCAAACTGCTCAATTTTCCCCCGAATTTGCCAAAGGGCGTACGTGCCCCGCTCACAATGACCGTTTTCAACCATCTTCTCCCCTTTAATTAAAATATTTTGTAAGCGCCCAAAAATGAACGAACGCTCGGTCAACCGAAACGCGGAGGCGCCTCAAACCAAGGTTCAAATAAAACGGCGGAGAAACTTCCCCAAACTTTTGCATGCTGCCTCCCAAGTTTGCCATTCTCCGCCGTTATCGTATGATGTTGCTCGATTAAGATACTGCAGTTGCCCGCCCCGGCACGCCGCAAACCGAAAGTTCAAGAATTTCCGCCACATCAAGCGTTTTGACCTTGTCTTCCACTTCTTTTGCTTTCGTGCCGTCGGACAGCATCGTCAGACAGTACGGGCATTCCGTGCTGATGACGGTTGGATTGACGGCAAGCGCCTGCTCCGTGCGTGCCACATTAATCCGGTGCCCGGTATCTTCTTCCATCCACATTAAGCCGCCGCCGGCCCCGCAGCACATCGCCGTTTCACGGTTCCGTTCCATTTCCACCAGCTTTACGCCCGGAATCATTTTTAAGATTTCGCGCGGCTGGTTATAAATATCATTGTATCTGCCAAGATAGCAGGAATCATGGAACGTTACAGCCTCATTCACTTCATATTTCGGTTTTAAGCGTCCTTCCTTAAGCAGCTGGTACAGCACCTCGGTATGGTGGTACACTTCCCCTTCAAACCCGAAATCCTTATATTCCTTCTTAAACGTATTGTATGCGTGCGGGTCAATCGTTACGATTTTTTTCACACCGTTTTTTTCAAACTCGGCAATATTCTGGCCGGCCAGCTCCTGGAATAAAAATTCATTTCCAAGCCTGCGAGCCGTATCCCCGGAGTTTTTCTCCTTATTGCCGAGGATGGCAAATTTGACGCCTGCTTCATTGAGCAGCTTCGCAAACGACTGTGCGATTTTCTGGCTGCGGCTGTCATAGGAGCCCATCGAACCGACCCAGAATAAATATTCAAATTCCTCACCGGATTTTTTCATTTCTTTTACGGTCGGCACTTGGATATCCTCCCGCCCTTCGCGCCATGTTTCCCGCTCTTTCCGGTTCAGCCCCCAAGGGTTGCCCTGCCGCTCAATGTTCTGCATCGCCCGCTGCGCATCCGGGTTCACTTTCCCTTCCGTCAGCACAAGATAGCGCCTGAGGTCGATAATCTTTTCGACATGCTCGTTCATTACCGGGCACTGGTCTTCACAGTTCCGGCATGTCGTGCACGCCCAGATCTCTTCTTCCGTAATAACATCGCCGATTAGGCTTGGCCGGTAAGAAAGAGCAGCTGCCGCCTCTTCAGCCCCCCGGGTTGCGCTTGCCATTGCGAGCTGGTTCCCTTTCGTATGCGAAAAAGCGAAGGCCGGAACCCACGGCTGCTTGGACGTGACAGCCGCACCGTAATTCGTTAAATGATCCCTTAATTTAATGATCAGATCCATCGGCGAAAGCATCTTGCCTGTCCCGGTCGCCGGGCACATATTCGTGCAACGCCCGCATTCGACGCACGCATACAGATCGACAAGCTGCAGCTGCGTGAAGTCCTGGATTTTGCCGACCCCGAAGCTTTCCTGCGACTCATCCTCAAAATCGATCGGGCGGAGCTTGCCGACATCATCAAGCCGGTTCAGGTACACATTCGCCGGCCCAGCAATCAAGTGGGCATGCTTCGACTGCGGAATGTAGACGAGGAACGTCAAAAGCAGCAGCAGGTGCATCCACCATGCAATGTAAAAGACAACAGCCGCTGCTCGGGGCCCGATCCAGTCGAAAGCCGCGGCAAGTGCTGATGCGACCGGTTCCGTCCATGACAGTTCCTCCTGGTGCCAGATGAGACCCATGCCGCCTCCGACAAGGACGGAAACCATCAACCCGCCGATAAAAATAAGCACAAGCCCCGCTTTAAAATCCCGTTTCAGGCGCACGAGCTTTTCAATATAGCGGCGGTAATACGCCCAGCCGACCGCAAATAAAATGACGAGCGTGACGATTTCCTGGAAAAAGGTAAATCCAGGATAAAGCAGCCCGAGCGGCAAGTGCGTGCCCGGCGCAAGCCCCTTCCAAATAAAATCGATGGCGCCGAATTGGACGAGAATGAACCCGTAAAACATCATGACGTGGATGGCGCCGCTTTTTTTATCTTTGAGCAGCTTTTTCTGCCCGAAGACATACACCCAGATTTTCTTGAGCCGCTCCTTTACGTTATTGTCAAATTCCTGCTTCTTCCCCAATTTGATATACTGCACCCTTGTCCTCACCAAATAAACAAACAGGCCAATACCGTAAGCGGTTACAGACAGGAATGCAATCCAGTTCAACCATAATAAAATGTGCATCTTTCCCCCGACACTCCCTTCGATCATTCGTGCTGCACGTTAAGGAAAACAGGAAATTTTCCGAATCTTGCTTACTCCTATTATATAATGAATGAGCATTCAGTCAATCCTTTTTTTGATTTTTTTAAGATTTTCTGAAAAGACGTTTCCCATTTTGTGTGTTATCCATATGTAAAATCGGCGCCTTTTGGGTAGACTAACGGATATGAACATCTGTGAAACGGGGAAAATGATATGATCTTGCTTTTGTCTCTCTCAGCGGCAGCAGCACTCGTCATCTGGCTCATTACCGATTACACGCTCGGAAAAAAACATTTTTGCAGCATTTGCCATAAGCGGGAATATCCCATCCGGGCAGGCGACTTTACCATTTTTACGTCCGGGGAAGATTTATTTCCGCAATATTTTTCCGATATCGGAAACGCAAAAGAAAGCATCTATGTCCTTTTTTATATTGTGAATAATGACGGCATCAGCCGGGATCTATTCAACCTTTTGGCAAAAAAAGCGCGGGAAGATATTGATGTCAAGGTGCTGCTCGATTGGGCGGGCAGCCGCCGGGTCACGAAAAAAATGATCTCGCAGCTCGAACAAGCGGGCGCATCTTTTGCCGTCAGCCACCGGCCAACATTCCCGTTTTTCTTTTTTTCGCTCCAGCAGCGGAACCATAGGAAAATCACCGTGATTGACGGAAAGATTGGCTATATCGGCGGATTTAATGTCGGAAAAGAATACATTGGTGAAAATCCGGCACTTTCTCCTTGGCGGGATTATCATTTCCGCTTGACAGGTGGGAGCATCGGCGATTTGCAGCAGGAATTTATCTTAAATTGGAACGAAGCCGCCAAAGAGAAAATGTCCGCTGCAATGGCGGTAACACCCCGTGCCGAAACGGAGGGATTGCGCCACCAAATCATTCCGACAGAAGGGATTGACCTTGAGGATTTGTTGTGCGGGCTGATTGACCGGGCGCGCTCCTCCATTTTTATCGGCTCGCCTTATTTTATTCCGACCGCGAAAATCCAAAAAAAACTGGTCAGGGCGTTGGAGCGCGGCGTAAAATTGGTGGTGCTCGCGCCCGGAAAAGCCGACCATATGCTTGTAAAAGAGGCCGCTTTCCGGTTTTTCCGCGAACTGCTCAAAAAAGGGGCGGAAATTTATTTATTCAACCCCGGTTTTTATCATGCCAAAATTGTGATCATAGACGAAGCCGTCTGCGATATCGGGACTGCCAATTTCGACCGACGCAGCGTACTTTTGAACCTTGAAATCAACTGCCTCGTTTATGATGCCGGCTTTATTCAAAAAATGCGCGAGGTGTTCATGGAAGATACCAGGCACGCCATCCCGCTCACACTTGAAGATATCAACCACCCCGGCTGGTTTTCAAAAGCAAAAGAGTGGGGCGCACGGGCAATTGAAGAATTTTTATAAAATCCATCAACATCATCATAAAAAAGAAACCCCCCGTCGGTATCTGGACGGGGGATTGATGTGCTGTTTACATTTTTTCCGGTGCTGAAACGCCGATCATCCGCAAAGCGTTTTTCAGCGTGGTTTGGACGGCTTTGATCAAAGCAAGGCGCGCTTTTGTGGCGGCTTCATGCTCCGGATCGAGCACTTTTACCGCATTATAAAAGCTGTGGAACGCGGACGCCAGCTCGTTGATATATTTGGTGATGCGGTGCGGGATCCGCTTTTCTGCCGCTTCGGCAATCACCTGCGGGAATTCGCCCAATTTTTTCAGGACATCCATTTCCTTTTCAGAGCGGATCGCGGAAAAATCCCCCCTCGTATCCGGACCGAGCCCTTTCTCTTCTGCCTGCCGCAAAATGCTGCAAATGCGGGCATGGGCATACTGCGCATAATAAACCGGGTTTTCATTGGACTGCGAAACGGCAAGATCAAGGTCGAAGTCCAAGTGTGTATCCGAACTTCTCATCGCAAAGAAATAACGGGTTGCATCGAGGCCGACTTCTTCGATCAAATCGCGCATTGTCACCGCTTTTCCCGTCCGTTTGCTCATCTTCATTTTTTCGCCGTTTTTATAAAGATGGACAAGCTGGATAATCTCGACTTCAAGATGGTCCTTATCATATCCGAGGGCTTCCATTGCCGCTTTCATGCGCGGGATATAACCGTGGTGGTCGGCGCCCCAAATATTAATCACTGTATTGAATCCGCGGTCAAATTTATCTTTATGGTACGCTATATCAGGGGTCAAATAGGTGTAGGTCCCGTCTTTTTTGATCAGCACGCGGTCTTTGTCGTCGCCGAAAGTTGTCGAACGGAACCAGGTCGCCCCGTCTTTTTCATAAATATGCCCTTTTTCGCGCATAATTTTCAGCATATCGTCAATTTTCCCGCTCTTATATAGGGAAGTTTCCGAATACCAGACGTCAAAACGCACGCGGAAGTCTTCGAGGTCCTTTTTCAGTTTATCCATTTCATAATCAAGGCCATACCGGCGGAAAAATTCATAACGTTCGTTTTCATCTGCATCTACAAACTTTTTCCCGTATTCTTTTGCCAGTTTCTGCCCCAAATCAATGATATCCTGGCCGTAGTAGCCGTCTGCCGGCATTTCTTTCTCGATGCCGAGCGCCTGGAAGTAACGCGCTTCGACCGACAATGCCAGGTTGTGGATCTGATTTCCGGCATCATTGATGTAGTATTCACGGGTCACATCATAGCCCGCTTTTTCCAGGATATTGCAAAGAGAATCGCCGACTGCCGCCCCGCGCGCATGCCCGAGGTGAAGGTCGCCAGTCGGGTTGGCAGATACGAATTCAACCTGAATTTTTTCCCCTTTTCCGGCATCCGAGCGGCCGTAATCATCGCCTTCCTGCAAAATCGTTGGAATAAGCTGCGTCAAATATGCATTGTCCAAGTAAAAATTGATGAAGCCCGGCCCCGCGATTTCCACTTTTTCAATGGACGCTTTCGATTTGTCAAGCTGCCCCACAACGGCTTCCGCGATGACACGCGGTGCTTTTTTCGCCGCGCGCGCCAGTTGCATCGCAATGTTTGCGGCATAATCGCCGTACGCCTTTTCTTTCGGTTTTTCCAGCACAATTGACGGAATGTCTTCTTCCGGTACAAGGCCGGTTTTTATGACAGCTTCTTTGATTTCCGCTTTTAATATTTCCTGAATTTGTTCCGTTATGTTCATTTTGCCTCTTGTACCTCCTCGTAATGGATCGTCATCTTGTATGTACCGACCTGTCTCTCCTGTATAAAAAGCCTGTAACCAAGGGAAAACTGCCCATGCATATACCCTGTACGGCGGTGTGCCACATCATCTGCCATTACTTCAAGCGGAAAAGTGCCGTACCCGCTGCCATAAGAACCCGGCCGCTTTTCGCCGGGTCGCAGATCAAGCCGCATAGAAACCGCTCCGCTTCTTAAAATCAGTGCTCTTTCACCGCCCACTTTTACAACCGTATGGATTTCGCCCGTTTCCTGCATTTCATTGTATTTTAGATAAGCCGCACCGCCTTTTTCGTAATAACGGCCGAATAAAACAAGTTCTTCTTCTTGGAAAAATTCCGTCACCATATGTATTTTTACGGGGCAAGAAACGGTTTCTTCCGCCATTTTCCCACATCCTTAGAGAAACTTTCCGTTTGTTGTCTATCCATTATAACCTTTCCACTGGAAGAATAACATCGCCTGTATCTTTATTTTATCATACAAAACAACCGCGGCATTCCACAAGAGGAACTTTAAAAGCCCGGCGCCGGCCTCAAGTAAGGCTGCAGCACCGGGCCATAGCGTTTCCTATTTCACCCAGCCAAGCATCATTTCGCGCACCAGTTTGCTTGCCGTATTGGCGGTTTGTTCGGAATGGTCGTAAACCGGCGCCACTTCGACAAGATCGCAGCCGACGACATTTACTTTCGAATTTGAGATCGCATGGATCGATGCGAGCAGTTCTTTCGAAGTAATCCCGCCGGCATCCACCGTACCCGTCCCCGGCGCAAATGCCGGATCAAGCACGTCGATGTCAATCGTCACATATACCGGGCGGCCGGAAAGTTCCGGCAGCACTTTTTTGAGCGGCCCGAACACTTCGAATTTCGAGATGTGCATGCCATTTTTTTCTGCCCAATCAAACTCTTCTTTCATGCCGGAACGGATGCCGAAAGAGTAGACGTTTTTCGGCCCGATCAGCTCAGCCACTTTGCGGATCGGCGTCGAATGCGAAAGCGGCTCTCCTTCATATTCCGTCCGGAGATCGGTATGGGCATCAAAATGGATCACCGCCAAATCCGGATATTTTTGATAGACGGCACGGATCACCGGCCATGAAACAAGATGCTCCCCTCCAAGGCCGAACGGGAATTTTCCGTCTTTCAGCAAAATCTTCACATAATCCTCAATCATATCGAGGCTTCTTTGCGGATTGCCGAATGGGAGCGGAATATCGCCGGCATCGAAATATTTTACTTCGGCCAGTTCGCGGTCGAGGTACGGGCTGTATTCTTCAAGCCCGATCGATACTTCGCGGATGCGCGTCGGGCCGAACCTGGACCCCGGCCGGTAGCTGACCGTCCAGTCCATCGGCATGCCGTAAATGACAACCCGGCTTGTCTCATAATCGGGATTGGCGCCGATAAAAACATTGCCTGAATATGCTTCGTCAAATCTCATGTCTGTTCTCCTCTTCTTACTTTGCTTACTTTGTCAAGTCTTCTACAAATTTCGGTAGCACAAACGCCGCTTTATGCAGTTCTTTTGTATAGTATTTCGTTTCAATCTCATGGAACCGTCCTTCACTGACTTCAAGCGGATCATATTTTTTCGAACCAATTGTAAACGTCCACATACCGCTCGGGTACGTCGGGACATTGGCTGTATACAGCCTTGTAATCGGGAAAATTTCTTTCACGTCGCGCTGCACTTCACGGATCAGGTTCGCTTTAAACCACGGGTTGTCCGTCTGCGCGACAAAAAGCCCGTCTTCTTTTAAAGCTTTTGCAATGCCGGCGTAAAACCCTTTTGTAAACAGGTTGACAGCAGGGCCGACCGGTTCGGTGGAATCAACCATGATCACATCATACGCATTCTCACTTTTTGCGATATGCATAAACCCGTCATCGACTTTTACCTCGACGCGCGGGTTATCCAGTTCACCTGCGATTTCAGGCAGAAACTTTTTCGAATACTCAATGACCTTGCCGTCAATTTCGACAAGCGTTGCTTTTTTCACTTCAGGGTGCTTCAAAATTTCGCGGATCACGCCGCCGTCCCCGCCGCCGACAACGAGCACATTTTCCGGATTCGGATGGGTAAAAAGCGGAACATGCGCGATCATTTCATGGTAAACAAATTCATCTTTGATCGATGTCATCACCATGCCGTCCAAGATGAGCATATTGCCCCATTCGGCCGTTTCCACCATATCGAGTTTCTGGAATTCGGTCTGTTCGGTATGTAAAGTTTGGTTCACCCGCATCGTGATCCCGAAATCTTTCGTTTGTTTTTCTGTAAACCACAGTCCGCCCATGATCATGTCCTCCTCTAATCGCGTAATATCTAGTTTCTATTATGTCTTCCCTTATAGGAATGATTCATCCCAAACACATGAAAAAAAGTATAGTAGATTTCCGGAAAAAAGCAAGAATTTTTTTGCTTCCTTTCATTTTTCTTGCTTCTGTGTTTAAAATTTCCTTTCTTACTAAATACTAAGGAAATAAGAATAAAAAAGAGGTGTGGATGATGGAGACACTTACAACACCAAAGATCCAGAAAGCAAAATGGGGCCTGCGCATTTTGCTTCTTGCCTTTTTTGCTTTCGCCATCCTGCTGTCCGCCTTGGCAGCGGCTGTCTATTTCTATGCAAAAATCCTCGGGCCGCCGCCGCTTTCCGTCCCGCAATCCACCCTTTATTACGCAAAAGGCGGCAAACTGATCGGGGAAACAAACAGCGGCCAGCAGCGGTATTGGGTTCCGTTGAAGGACATATCCAAAGATGCCGTTGACGCCACCATCTCGATCGAAGACCGCAACTTTTACCACCACCACGGTTTTGACTACCGGCGCATGGCCGGAGCCCTGGTTGCCGATATGAAGGCAATGGGAAAAGTGCAAGGGGCGAGCACCATTACCCAGCAGTACGCACGTAACCTATTTTTAACGATGGATAAGACATGGGAAAGGAAATTAAAAGAAGCTTTCTATACGGTCAGGCTTGAATCGAATTACAGTAAAGACCAGATTTTGGAGGGCTATTTAAATACAATCAACTATGGGCATGGGAAGTACGGGATACAGGCCGCAAGCCAATACTATTTCGGAAAAGACGTCAAAAACCTGACACTTGCCGAAGCTGCGATGCTTGCCGGAATCCCGAACGGCCCGGGGATCTACTCACCCGTCATTTCCCCCGAAAAAGCAAAACAACGGCAGCTTGCCGTATTGCAATCAATGGTGAAAAACGGCTATATTACGGAAAAACAGGCGACGGAAGCAGCCAATGAACCATTAACGATCGTCCGGAAAGCCGAACCGGACACAACCCGGACCGCCCCATATTTCCAGGATATTGTCAAAAAACTATTGAAAACGAAACTGGGATTTGATGACCAAACGATCGCGCTTGGCGGGCTGAGAGTATATACCACTTTAGACATCCGGCAGCAAAAGATCGCTGAAGAAACGGTGAAGGAAACCATCCCGGATTCTTCACAGGTCCAGCTCGGTTTTGCGGCCATCAACCCGAAAAACGGCTTTGTGACCGCGCTCGTCGGGGGCCGGGATTACGGGGAAAGCCCTTATAACCGGGTAACACAGGCGACGCGGCAGCCCGGATCCACAATGAAGCCGCTCCTATATTATGCCGCGCTGAACCACGGTTTCACCCCGGTAACGATGCTGAAAAGCGAACCGACCGTTTTCCGGTTCGATGGCGGCAAGTCCGTATACAGACCGCATAATTTTAACAGCCAGTATGCGGACGGGAACATTACGATGCTACAGGCGCTCGCCGTTTCGGATAATATTTATGCGGTCAAAACCCATTTGCTGCTCGGGGAAAATGTACTCGTCCATACCGCAAAGCAATTCGGTCTGACGACGCCGATGGAAAAAGTGCCTTCGCTTGCATTGGGCACTTCCGGCGTGCACCTGCTTGATATGGTACATGCATACAGCCTGCTTGCCAACAACGGAATCGAAAACGGGCCCGTTTTTATCACAAAAGTCGAAGATTACAAAGGCCATGTTTTATACGAGTACAAACCGGAGAAAAAACGGGTGTTAAATCAGGATGCGGCTTTTGTCACCTCGCAAATGATGACAGGTATGTTTGACAAGCGTTTAAACGGATATGCAAGTGTAACCGGCGCCTCCATTGTCAAAGACATCACCCGCCCGTATGCCGGAAAATCCGGTTCCACCAACACCGACAGCTGGATGATCGGATTTTCGCCCCAGCTCGTTTCAGGCGTGTGGGTCGGCTATGACAACGGGCAGGAAATCACTTTGGCCGCCGATAAAATGTACGCCAAAAAAATTTGGGCCCACTTTATGGAAAAAGCACTGGCTCATCAGCCGGTAGAGGAATTTAAACCGCCAAAAGGAGTCACCGCCGTGGAAATCGACCCCTCAACCGGCAAACTGGCGACGCCCAACTGCCCGGTGGCGAGGCTCACCTATTTTATTTCCGGCACCGAACCGGTTGAACCGTGCAGCAAACACCCTGATACGGCAGAAAATGACCTATATCCACACAAGCACCACAACTGGCTGCAAAAACTATTTCCGTTTTTTAAATAATCGGCACACTAAAAAGCAAAGGGTCTGGCTCAAAGGCGGTCAGACCCTTAATGCTTCCTTCAGTTCGTCGCTTGATAAATCCCACATTTCCCTACTGTGTCCCTTTAAGAAATCCGCCAACACTTTTTTCGATTTGTCATCCATATGGTCGACGATAAGATGGCCTTTCATCGATTTGTCGAGGCGGTTGACATGTTCCGGCAGCGATTTATAGCCGCGGCGTTTTTCTTTGTTGACCACCATTTCGCAAGCCGTCACCCCATGATAATAAGGCCCTTTTTCGCCGCGTTCAATCGTCACCCACACAAGCCAGTAAGGTTTTGCCCCTTCTTCCGGCACTTCCGAACGGTCATGGGAAAATTTGACCCTTTTTTCCACGGCGCTCCTAGCATGCATCGCTCCGATATCGACAACGGCCGTGCCTTCATTGATATCAATAATAACCGGGGACACATTCTCCAGATTCAGCGCCCCGACACCAAAACCCCGGTGCCCGTCGGTCGGCGCATTTTTAATGATATTAAACTCTGCTTTTTTCTTTTGTTCAGCCATTTTTTACATCCCCTTTCTCAAATGATGGCCCTAGACTTTAGCCCTGAAATGCAAACGCCGGGCACCGCGGCACCCTCCGCTGTTTTTGACCGGCTCCGGCGGCCGGCGTACTGTTTCGCAGTATGGGGGCCGGCCCGTATTTTTTTGATATTCCGTGTGACCCGGCGCCATATCCTGCTAAGCGGGGCGCACCGCTTTTTAACTAAAAACAGAAACAATGGTTTGAAAGCCCCTCATAATCGACGGCACCGCGCTGTTGATGAGCGGCGAAATCGTATACTGGTCTAGCGGCGTCACGAGAAAAACCAAAAAGACCAGAATGCTGTACTGCTCATACTGCGTCATTTTCGCGCGTACCGATGGCGAAACCAAGTCTTCAATGATCCGGTAGCCGTCCAATGGCGGCAGCGGGATTAAGTTAAAAATAAATAAAACGAGATTCAGCCAGACAAAATAATTGAAAAACGAAAGCACAAACCACGGCAGGCCGGCGCCGATCCCGGTCGCAATCAATATATACAGGATAATGTTCCCTAGAAAAGCCAACAAAAAATTGCTGGCCGGGCCCATGAAAGACACGAGCACACCGGCAAGGCGCGGATTTTGGAAATGGAATCGGTTCACCGGGACAGGGCGCGCCCAGCCAAAACCGGCTACAAAAATCAGCAGCGCCCCAAGCGGGTCAATATGCTGCACCGGGTTCAGCGTCACCCTCCCCTCTCGCTTGGCGGTTGGGTCGCCAAGCAGGTAAGCTGTATAAGCATGGGCAAACTCATGGATGGTAAAGGCAATGATCAGCACCGCTGCGACAATCGGGATATCCCTTAACGGATATGCCAAAAAATGTTGTAATGGTTCCACAAACCGGTCCCCTTTTAAAATGATATTATTAATAGTATACAAAATTTGCGCAGTATATTCATTTGATTGCCACCGG
>NZ_BKZR01000011.1:0-78425 GCF_008974225.1 Weizmannia acidilactici
ACTGGATTCAAAACAGAAGTAAAAGAACAGCAAGCAAAAAGCATACGATCCCCGCACCGCCAAAAAAGGCGATTCTTTGCCTCACCAACTTCCTTGGCGGATAGATTCTTCTTTTTTGGTATATTTGCACATGGCGGGCCATTGCGGCTAAAAGGATGGCGCCGATCAGAAAAAAACAGAATGAAACACGTCCCATTGAGACTCCCCTTTTCCCTGTCTGGACTATTATACTATATGCCATTTTTTGGGTTAACATGTACAGGGCGCGGGTAAATAGTAAACAGGATTTTGCAAAAGGGCTGCAAACCTTTTATCATATAATGAAAGAGCAAATTCACAGGGAGGTGCTTATTTTGAAAAAAGCCAGTCTCATATACGGATTGCTGGTCGGGGGAACGGCAGGCGCCGTATCCGTCCTTTTGACAACACCCGCTTCAGGGAAAAAAATAAGGGCTGCTTTAATAAATAATTCCGGAGCTTTCATTGAATCTGCGAAGAAAATTGCCCTAAATGTGAAAGAATTAAAAGATTCGATCCAGGAGCTGTCAACAGAAGGAAAAAAAGCCGTCGCAGAAGTGATGGACGACATCAAGCAATTCATTAAGGAATGGCAAAGAAGTATTGAGCCAAATAAAGATGCCCTGCAGAACGAGATTAAAGAAATCCAAAAAACGATTGAAAACCTGGAGAAACAGTTGCAACAAAAGTCTTCATAATAATTCGTTCATGCCCAAAAAGCTGCGCTTTTTGGGCTTTTTTCTTACCACCCCTGTTTCAAAAAATTTCGCAAATTATATCTTTATTATTTTTTATTTTACTGGCATAATGTTATTATATAGTGTAAGGGGTGATGGAAAAAATGACGGAACAAATGTTAACGGTCAACGAGTACTTGCTGTTTTGCAAAAGGATTACACAGCTGTCGAAAGCGCTTTGGAAAACCATTGAAAAAGATTGGCAGCAATGGATCAAACCTTTCGACCTGAACATCAATGAACATCATATTTTATGGATTGCATACCATTTAAAAGGCGCATCCATATCTGATGTGGCAAAATTCGGGGTCATGCATGTATCAACAGCCTTCAATTTTTCAAAAAAGTTGGAGGAACGCGGCTTACTCGAATTCTCAAAAAAAGAAAACGACAAACGGAACACTTACATCCAATTGACAAATAAAGGGAAAGAAATCTTCCTAAAGTCTCTGGAAGCGTTTAATCCAAAAAAAAGCTCGGTTGTACAGGGGACAATGCCGCTTTATGAGCTGTACGGGAAATTCCCAGATATGATTGAATTGGCAGCAATCGTGCGCCAAATTTACGGGGAAGATTTTATGGATATTGTAGAAAATTCCATTTACCGGACGGAGTTGGAGGACATCGTCGAAACGGACGTGCTGGAAAACCTTCACTGAACCATTCCTGATAAGTTTTCGCTGCGGCTACAGGTTCCGTTTCAACGCTTCCATTAACTCGGGGTACAACCCCTGCTGCAAACAAGCCGCAATCACTTCCGCCGGTTCCAGTTTTTCATGCAGGCGAACTTTAAATTGCTGAAAAAGCGGATAAAAGTATACAAATTTTTCCTCCTTCATTTCTTTCAGTTCACGTGTCAGCTGTTCGCACAAATTATAAAATTGCTCGACATCCTGCTTTGCCAGCTGCTTTTCTATGACCATCTTATAGAAAGCATTTTGATCGGATTCGATCATTTTCAAAAACAGTGATTGGTAAAATTCAAACTTTTCCAATTTTTGATCGATTGTTTCCATTCAGTTCCCTCGTTTATATTTTTGATGGCATCGTCTATCAATAAAATGAACAACCATTCACTGAACGGTTCTATTTTTTGGAAGGAGGCCCGACCGGCATGTATTTGCTTGTATTTTTTATATGCTACGCTTTCTTTATTTTATACTTTACCAACATTTTGACAAGCAATCTATGCACAAAAAAAGAAATTCCCGAAGAACGGCAGTGGAAGTCTTTCGGACCATCAACATCCTCATTACTATTTTACTCTTTTCTTCCTACCTTGACATCCTATATACATAGAAAAGCGGAGGCGCCTTTATCAGGGGCGCACGGATTTCGCGATGGCAACATCGGAACAAAAGAAAAAGGCCGGCTTAGGCTGCCGGCCCCCATTTTTTTACCATACCCAGGATGCACCAATAATAATCAACAAAATGAACAACACAACCAGTAAGGCAAATCCGCCTCCGTAAACTGCTCCTCCGCTCATTCGATCCACCTCCTCTTGTTTCCTGAGTTATTGTATTCATCAGCATCCGTAATGGTTAGGGCTTACGTCTATTTTTCCGGCTCTATTTTACAGATACGACGCTCCCACCACGATCAACAAAATAAATAGCACAACAATAAGGGCAAATCCCCCGCCATATGCAAAACCCATTTCATATACCTCCTTTTTTCTCTTTCGGCATATCCTATGCTGCATTCATCCAATTTGAGTAAACCAAACGCCCATCTAAAATAAAGGCTGTGTTAGCGTACGATGTTGATTGTCGCAAAATCCGCTTCGCTCATGGCACATCCGCGAGTTTACCCCGCAGGTGTCCCTATAAACGAGCGATCTTCAACAAACAGCGCCAAAATAAAAAAAGAATAATAATCGTGTTAAATTTCCATAAGAAACCCAATCATCCATTTCTTTTCTTTTTCAATTTATGATATAGTAGTGATTGTAAGTCTCCCTTGCACGACAAAATGAATAGGAGTTGTTCTTGTATGAAAAAATGGGTTCTATCCCTTACTTTGGCGGCCAGCGTTTTCGGGCTTGCTGCATGCGGCAACAGCGCAGTCGTAAAAACGGATGCCGGAAATGTCACGAAAGATGAATTATATAATGCCATGAAGGATAAATATGGTTCTTCGGTACTTCAGCAGCTTACCATCGAAAAAGTGCTGTCCAAAAAGTATAAAGTCTCCAAAAAAGAAATCGACAACCAAGTAAACCAGGCAAAAGACCAATTGGGCAGTACTTTTGATTCGGCACTTCAGCAGTACGGATATGCAAATGAAAAAGATTTCCGTGAAAGCATTAAAGTCGGCCTCCTCGAGCAAAAAGCTGCAGAAGCTACGATCCACCCGACAGAAAAGCAATTAAAAGATTATTATAAAAATGAAATTAAGCCGGAAATTAAAGCGCGTCATATCCTTGTTTCCAGCAAATCCAAAGCGGAAGACATTAAAAAACAGCTTGATAAGGGTGCGAATTTTGCAACATTGGCGAAAAAATACTCGACCGATACGGCAACTGCCTCGAAAGGCGGAGACCTGGGCTGGTTTGGCGCAGGCGAAATGGACAGCGATTTTGAAAAGGCCGCTTATCAGTTGAAGGTCAATGAGATCAGCGACCCTGTCAAAACTTCTTACGGCTACCATATTATCCAAGTGACAGGGAAAAAAGAGAAAAAGCCGTATAATGAAATGAAAAAAGAAGTACTGCAAAAATATAAAGAATCAAAAGTCACATCGGCAAAAATCCAATCTGCTTTGAAAAAGGAATTAAAAGCTGCTGACATTAAAGTCAAAGATGATGATTTGAAAAATACTTTTGATTCCCTGCTTGGAACGACGACAAGCTCATCTTCTTCCACATCTTCCAGCAATTAAATATGCCAAAAAAGCCGCCCCACCGAAAAATGGGCGGCTTTTTTGGCGGCGCCTATGCTTCATGGGCTTTTTCCGGATCCCCATGCCGCATTTCTTTTTCTTTTTTCATCCGTTCGATAAAGACTTCCCCTTCTTTTTCAATCCATGCCTGTTCCTGTTCCCGCTCATCCCTTGCACTTTTCACGGCCATAAATGCACATATGACGATACCTGCCACGACAAAATAAATCCAGATCGGAAAATCCATGTTCCCACTTCCTTTCGGTTTGTCCCTGCTATAATCTATGGCCTGTTCAACTAAAAAATGCCTTTCTATTTGAAAGGCATCCAAAAAGAAATACTATTTATGGAATGCCGGCTTGTAAAAAGACCGGTTATCGAGCGCAAAAATGCGGTCGGAGAACTCGCCGGGCTTTACATTCCGGAGGGCGCGGTCGAGCATGTTCATTTTTGCATCAATATTGTCGATATAATGAAGGATTTCCGCTTCTTTTATCATTGGCGGTTTTGCGCTGCCCCACTCCAATTTCCCGTGGTGGCTCAGTACCATATGTTCGAGCACCATGACTTCTTCCCCATGGATACCGAGCTCTTCAGCCGCTTTCGCAATTTCGTTTACCATGATGGAAATATGCCCGAGCAGGTTGCCTTCGACAGTGTAAGACGTTGAGATCGGTCCGGACAGCTCCTGCACCTTCCCCAAATCATGCAAAATGACGCCGGCATACAGCAAATCACGATCCAAAGACGGATACAGATCGGCAATGGCTTTCGCCAAATCAAGCATCGAGACAACATGATAGGCAAGCCCTGACACAAATTCATGATGATTTTTCGTTGCCGCAGGATAGACGAGAAACTGCTTTTGGTATTTTTTCAGCAGATGCCTCGTCAACCTTTGGATATTCGGATTTTTCATTTCAAAAATATACTGTGTGATCTTCCCCATCATTTCGTCCTGCCGCATCGGAGCCGTTTCAATAAAATCGGAGATCCGGACCCCATCGTCTGGGGAAGCCGGATGGATTTTCCGGATTTTCAATTGCATCCGGCCGCGGTAATTTAAAATATCCCCGGCCACTTTTACGATCGTTTCGGGTTTATACGTTTGCTCATCCTGCTCCGAAGCATCCCAAAGTTTGGCTTCGATATCCCCTGTTCGGTCCTGAAGGATGAGTGTTAAAAAAGGCTTGCCGTTGCTGGCGATGCCTTTTGCCACATGTTTTATAAGAAGAAAAGCATCGAACTGCTCGCCCACCTCATAGTAGAGAAGCCCTTTTGACATAAAACAATCCTCCGATCTAACCCCTAAAAATCATTTTCTTATAGTTGAGTATACCATAATCCAGCCGGATCGTGCCTTTATTCCAAACTGCAATGCTTTCCGACGGAAGGGCTGCTTTCCAGCTTTTTCACCTGCCCGTTTTCAAAAAAATGAAGCATATGCTTTTGGCATGTAAAGAGGAGAACCTGCCTTGTTTCGCTTAATTTTTTCAACAGCCTTGCCATTTTTTCGGTCCGGTTGTAATCAAAGTTGACGAACCCGTCATCAATCACAATCGGGGACGGGAATTCCTGCCCAAGTGCTTCCGCAAGGGAAAAACGTAAAGCAATATAAAGCTGTTCCGCCGTTGCCTGGCTCAGTTCGTTTGCGGAAAAAAGCATGCCGTCGCGCCGTTTGACATAAAATTGGCCATCTTCCATTAAATGGAGGGAACGATATGCGCCGTCCGTCAAATAATTCATATAAGATTCCGCTTTTTTGAGTACCTGCGGGAAACGGGTTTCACGCAGCCTTTCCATCATTTTTGCAAGCAGGCTTTTTGCCACGGAAAGCCTGGCCCATTCTTCCGCTTCTTCCCGGAAATCCGACAGGGCACTATAATATTGGTGGAGCTTCTCTGTGAATGTGCCACCTTCTTCAAGCCTTTTAATTTCAAAACCAATTTCAGCCGATTCTTTGCTTATTCCGTCCAACGCCTTCTCCATTTCGGAGATTTTTTCCTCAAGGTGAAAATGTTTCTGCTTTAAAGTGGCCTCGTCTTTTACGGCATCCAGCATTTCCAGGTCTTCCGCTTTTAACTGCAGATCCATTAATGCCAATTTGCTGCGGAGGCTTTCGTATGTTTCGTGGAGGAGGCTCGCATTCCGGAACGCTTCTTCATCTGCAGCATCCGCAAGGGAAAATAATTTTTTCATTTCTTTATCAATGGATGCAGTTTCCATTTCAAAAAGTTGTTCCTGTTCTTCCATTTCGGTTAACTTTTTTTTCCATTCCTGGTAGAGGATTTTGTTCTCCTGATGTTCAGACAATGCTTTTTTCAGCTCCAAAATCCCTTCCTGGGTCAGCGGCCAGCCGGCTTGTAGCAGTGACCAGAGCTTTTCCATCCACCTGGCAAATCCAGACTGGAGGCTTTTCAGGCGCTCCAATTTTTCCTCTACGCGCGCCCGCTGCACCACTTTTTGGCTTAAATCCGAAAGCAAACCAAAAGCGTCCATCAGCTGGCCCGGCTGGAAGCGGTCATTCAGTTTAAGTGTTTGCTTAAATGCGTCTATCTCTTCCAGCAGGCGCCTGTTTTCCGTTTCCATATGGTTGAGGCGATTCCGAATATGCCGGGCTCGCTGTTCGTCTTTTTCCAGCTGAAGGATCAGCTGTTTCCAATTTTCCCGCAGCTGTTTTTGCTGTTCATACTCGATCAGAGAAGCGCCATCTTCTTTCCAGTTTTGCAGTACCTTCTCTTTCTCCTCTATTTCGCGCTCCATTTCAAGGATTTCTTTTTTAAACGGATTTCGGTTTCTGCTGCCTGCAGCATAAAAGCCGGAAAATATGAGCGCCAATATGGAGACGGCTAAAAAGGCGTATTGCCCGCTAACCAGGCTCCACACTCCCGCAAAGAGGAACAATACCGCCATGATAAAGACCAGAAACGGGGGCTTCCCGGCAGCACCGGCCAGTTGTTTCAGCCTCCGGAGCTGCATCCTGTCGCGTTCCAAATCAGCTTCCAAACTCGCTTTTTTTCCTTGCTGCTGCCGTTTTTCCGCTAAAGCCCGGAAAGCTTCTTCAGAAACAAGATCTTTTTCAAGCCGAGCGCATTGCTGCTCAACGGATTTTATGCTTTCCTCCAATTCATTGAGCTGGGACAGGTAAGCCTGGCGCGAGGTGCTGCCGGTTTCATATGCCTGGACAAGGGAGCGCAGTTTTTCTTTTGCTGCCATACTTAAATCAAGCTCCGGCGTTTCCGCTGCTTCCTCTTCCGTGAGATTCAGCATAGCCGCCAAGTGCGTGATTTGGCCGTCCAAGGATTCGCGTTCATACTCCAGCCGCTCCGTTTCCCCCTGCCATTGCCGGAATTGCGGCCAGTCATCAAGCAACTGCTGGATTTGCACGCCATACTCGTCGAACAGCGGATTCGGCCTAATCCCTTCTAATTTTTGGATAAGTTCCTTTTTTTGCTGCTGCACTGCGGATAACCGGCCGGCTGAAGCGCGGCGTTCATGCATCAGCTGATCGAGCCGGCGGATCCCGTCTGCCGGAAAACGGACGGGGCCCATTTCCGCAAGCTGCCGGGCAGTTTGTTTCCTTTCGACATAATGCGGCCACATTTTTAAGAGGTGCTCATTTTGCTGCAGCGATCTTCGCAGCTCTTCCAGCTCCGTTTCAATTTTTTTTCGTTTTTCCTGTAAATCCATTTGCCGCACCTTTAATTCCCCGTATCGGCCATTTTGCGCTTTTAAGCCGTTCAATTCTTTTTCGCGCGCGCGCAGATCATGCAGCATCGCATTTAAAACCGGTTTCCGCCCGTTCGGCTTAAAAAGCGCATCCATCTCTTTCTGCAGCTCCTGTTCCGCGGAAAGGAGCGCGTCTGTCCCGACCGTGCCCGCCGCAAATAAATAGCGGCTAATATCATCGCCTTTTAATTTCCGGATTTCCTGCAGGCCAAGCAGATTAAAAGAATAGATCGACTGAAACATCGGCTTGTTCAGGCCGTTTAAGACGTCGGCAAGCGCCTCCTCGCCGCCCGCTTTCCCGTTTGCAAATGTGACGGTCACTTCCCCCGCCGCTTTGCCCCTTACCCGTTCAACCGTGACAATGCCGCCTTTTTCCGTTTCCAACACAAGCTGCCCGCCATATGCCACAGACGTTTTCGGTTCATAACGGTGTCCGGCCTGCTGCCTTGAAGGGAAACCGAACAAAACGGCCTGGATAAACGCCATGAGCGTCGATTTTCCCGCTTCGTTTTCTCCGTAGATGACCTGGAGCGCGCCGAGATCTGTTAAATGGAAATCAACAAGCTTTCCGAAGCCGTATATATGGATTTCCAAAATTTTCATTGCTTCGCCCCACCCCTTACTTTATTCAAAACAACGGATTCCGCTTCTGCCAAAAGCATGCGTTTTTCCTCTTCGGTGAAAGGGTCAAGGTAACGTCCTGCATATACGTGGCTGAACAAGGGGGATACCGCTTCCTCAACCGTTCCCCCTTCTTCCTGCAAAACTTCAATGGTTTTTTGCATTTCCTGCCGGATAAATTCGTATTCCTTCATCTTGGGCGCCGATAATAAATCGGGCAGCTCCAAATGGTGGACCCAGACAAAGTTTTGCTCGCTTTCTTCGCCTTCCTGCAGCACTTCCATCAGTTCACCGTTTTTCGTTTTTTCGAGCGTTTCTCCATTTAAATTTTCCACATCTTGAAGCTCCAATTGCAGAAATGTACCTTGCGCATCTTTCCTTGCCTCTTCCATTGTGCACCTGCATGCCGCATAAAGGGCGTTAAAATCCTCCACCCCTTTTGCGGAAACGGTGCGTTTTTCCCATAAAATATCGGCCGTTTCAAGAAACGATACAGTTGTGCCGAACTCATCCATTTCGACAATAGCACAGCCTTTCGGGCCTGTTTCTTTCCGGTTTCTTCCCTGGATATTCCCCGGGTAAACGACAAAAGGATGTTCATGGAGGATCAAACGCTGATGAATATGGCCGAGCGCCCAATAATCCATGCCTTTTTCCAGCAAATCGCGCAGTGCAAAAGGGGCGTAAGGCTGGTGCAAGCTGTTCCCGCCTTCAAGATAGCCGTGCAACATGCCGATATGGAAATCGGCTTCCCCAATTTTCCGGTATTCATCCACTTTTTTTTCAAATACATGTCGTTTCGGGTAACTAAAGCCGTACAAATGGACTATCGCCCCATTTTCCGCGGTGAAACTTTTCGTTTCCACATTCGCGGAAAAAAAACGGACATTCGCCGGCATGTCCAGTTTTGTCCAGGTGCCGCTTAAATGGTCATGATTTCCGTGAAGCACAAATACTGTGATATTTGCTTCCTGAAGCCGCTCAAACTGCTTTCTCAGCCTGATCTGGGCTTTCAGGCTGCGGTCTTCCCCATCATATAAATCGCCGCAAATCAGCAAAAAATCCACCTTTTTTGCAAGCGCCAAATCACATATTGTTTCAAATGCCCGGAATGTGCTGTTCTTCACCCGTTCAAACAACGCCTGCGGAAGCTGCCTGAGTCCGGCAAACGGGCTGTCCAGATGCAGGTCGGCTGCATGGATAAATCGAATGCACTTCAACACCATCACGCTCTTTCGAATGTATGTTCTGTTTTCATTATAAAAGGTTTGCCGCCGCAATACAATATATAGATGTCCGAAAAATTGCATTGCGCCGCTAAACCTGGTTAATTATACTGCCGGTAAACATATGGATCTTTCGGCTCATTGATTTTTTTATAACTTGTAACTTTTAAATACGGGATATTTTCCTTAAATGGCGTGTAGTAAGTTGTATCCAGCTGTCCTTCTACCTCGATCCACGTATTTTCCTTCAATCCTTTCATATCATCCGGAAAATCAACGAGCATCCCGTACACGCCGGCATCTGCAATGCAGTGGATGATGCCGAAACGAAGCACAAACAGCTGATTCGGTTTGATATCTTTCGTCCGGTACACAAAGCCTTCGATGGTCACTTTTTTGCCGATAAAGCTGCCCGGATAATTGTAAATCGTTTCGAGTCCGTGAAAATAATGGTTATCGTCAAGGACAATATGGCTGAGTTTGCTGTACTTTTTCAAGTCTGAGCTTTCCATTTCCGCATATTGGTTCTGGTCATAGTAAAGGCTTGAGTTTGGGCGGAGGATCTGATGGTTTGCGTACTGGTCCTTGTCATTATCGATCATCGAAAAATGGAATCCTTTTGCTTTGACTACCGTTGAATTTAAAGTGGCAACCGGAAGAAAAATGCCCGTCACAATCGGTATCAGGATCATCCCGTACGTAAACACTTTTTTGTACCATGTATTTTCATCCTGTTCATGCAAGTGGCCGTGATGATGGTGATGGACATGGCTGTTTTCCTGCCCCTTGTTTCCCGCTTTGACCCATTTTACGAGCTGGTACAGGCTTAAAAAACCCATTGCAAAAATCATCGAAAAAGACAAGTAAGAATATTTCATATTGATATATTTGCTGATATCGCCCGTTGCATGCAATTTCATAAAAAAATAGGCGAAACCGAATAACACAATAAACCGCAGCATTGCCAACACCTTCTTACAAGATTAGTGTGCCTGTGAATACAAACAAAATAATCAGTCCGATCATTGAAAAAACAAATTTTTTCTTGAACGAATGCAGCATCATGAGCAAATTTTTGATATCGACCATTGCGCCGAATACTAAAAAAGCAAGAATGGCCGGAGTTCCGAACATGCCGTTGAAAGAAGAGGCGATAAACGCATCCGCTTCTGAGCAGATCGACATAATAAAAGCAAGTAGCATCATAATTAAAATGGCGGTCGCTTTTGTGTGGCCAAGCTGGAGAAGCGTGCTCGTCCGGAAAAACGTCTGCATCGCCGATGAGATCAACCCGCCAAACACAAGAAATTTGCCGACGGAGAAAAATTCATCAATGGCATGGTCAATGACGCCCGTGATTTTTTCGCGGAAGCGGAGGGGCTGTTCCTCATGATGATGCCCGTGGTGATGCAATTTTTGGTCGACAAATTCCCGCAGCTGATTCTCGTTAAATAAGTAGGAGATGGCGATTGCTGTTAAGACAGCGGTAAAAATCGCCAGACCGCACCGGAGCAGCGCCATTTTCCAGCTGTCCCCGAATGCGACAAACGTTGAAAAAATGACTACAGGGTTAATAATCGGCCCCGTCAGCATAAAAGCAATCGCTGCATAAAGCGGAACATTTTTTCTGACAAGCCTTTCGGTAATCGGGACAATTCCGCATTCACAGGCGGGAAAGAGCGCGCCAATCCCCGTTCCGAAAGCAATAGACAAAAAACGGTTGGCAGGCATAACCTTTGCGATCATTTCCTCGGTGACAAACATCTGGATGATGGCTGAAATCAACACACCCAGTACAATAAAAGGCAGCGCCTCAATGATAATACTGATAAAAATGGTATTCATTTGTAATAAGGATTGGCCCATAACAGTATATCGCACTCCTTCTCATCAATCACTTTCAAAAAACTCTCCCAACTAGAATACTATAAGTGCCGGCCGGCGTAAATGGATTCGAATACACCACCCTGCCCGCAAAAGCTGCCAATAGGTATTAGAACGGCAAAAAATTCCATTTTAATGAAATGGTATGATTCTATTACTTTTTGTCCGGGAATATGTTATGATAGATACATAGGTCAAATGAACTTGTATTGCGAACGCAAATTGAAGGGAATGAATTGGATTGCCTGTTTCCATTTTTGCACTCGGTTTGGCCGTTTCTGCGGGCGCGTTCATTGCATTACTGAAAATTATTATGATCGACATCGTTTTATCCGGCGATAATGCCGTTGTGATCGCGATGGCCACAAGGAAATTGCCGCATGAACAGCAAAATAAAGCGATCTTCTGGGGAACTGCCGGTGCCGTCATCTTAAGAATTTTGCTGGCAATGGTCATTGTGGCTTTGCTGAAAATTCCATATGTAAATATCATTGGCGGGCTGCTGCTTCTGTGGATCGCTTACAAAGTGCTTGCGGGCGGGGATGAAGATGTCCATGTCAAGCCTACAAACGGATTGCTTAAAGCGATCAGCACAATTATTGTAGCGGATGCGGTCATGAGCCTTGATAACGTTGTTGCGCTGGCCGGCGCTTCAAACGGCCATATCGGCATGATCGCGCTCGGCGTTGCCATCAGCATCCCGGTGATGATTTTCGGGTCGAAAATGATTGTGAAGGCTATGAACCGTTACGGCTGGATTGCTTACGCCGGTTCGGGCATCCTCGCTTGGACGGCTGCGGAAATGCTGCTGAAAGATAAGCAGCTGCTGAATTGGCTCAACATCTCCCACGGACCGGTAACTTACACGATCGGGGGCGCACTAACGGCTTTGATTTTAGTTTTTGGCTGGCTTTCCAACAGACGGACGGAAACGAAACAAGAAGTGCAGCAGCATGCGCATATCAACTGACGCAGGTAAGAAAGGGGTTGTCCCAAAAGCCTATTCACGTGCTTTTGGGGCGGCCCCTTTTAAGCAATATGGCAGCAAAGCGTTTTTGAAAGGTTTTTAAAGGACCGGTTCTGGGATAAAATGTTGCTAAAACGGGCTTTAGATGGCTCCTAAAATCCAGGATCAGCAGCATACTCGGGATCGTTCAAAAGGAATTGATACTTACATCAATACAGTCTCCGGATATTTTACGGATGGTGAGCTAGCGAAATCCTTTTTGGAAGAAGTTCGGAATCGCCATCAAAGATATATCAGGGTTCAGCTACAAATGATACTGAGACAAATTAAAAAGACAAAAAACAAGAAATTATCGACGTAGCTTTAAATGAGTGTGTCAATTTGAAGCAAAATAACAAGGAAATAAATTTCCTTCGTCAAAATAGTATTTTTAAAAATAAACCTCTTTTTTCATCCAGAAAGAACTTCGCCCCTGTTTTTGTCCAATATAATCCTTTGTTCTTTAACTATACTCCATTTTAAGGCCAAAATTATCTCAATTTTTCTTTCAAATGATTTCAGCGGAAAATCCAAGAGAAAAAGCCCCATCAAGGAGCTTCTGGAATCTAAAAATAATCTTCTCTCCGGATTCTGACTCTATAGACTTCAAAAGGATGGAGGGTAAAACATTTATCGGTGGAACAAAATTAATTTTCCTTTCGGGGAGGTGCACCGGTGCGTTTTATCCCAAGCGCCTTTTTCTTTTAAAAGTGTTTCCCCTTTCTCCTTTGCTTCACGGTCGTCTGTTGCTTCGAATCCTTCATCCAAAATTTTTTCCCCCGTTGGTTCAAAGGCAGTTAGCTTATATACGCCCATCGCTTTCACTCCCCTCTGAATTGAGGTGTTCTTTTTTCAACGAAAGCCCGGATGCCTTCCAGATGATCTTTCGTCTGACGCATTTTCCATTGTCCGTGTTTTTCCAGTTCCAAAGACTTGTTAAAATCCGGACGGTTCAGTTCAGTATAAATTTTTTTCGTTTTGATCATCGCAAGGATCGGTTTCTTTTTCCATTCCGCTATCTTCCGCTCAACCGCAAGCTCCAGCTGTGGCACTGCTTCATCGATGATCCCGAGCTCGGCTGCTTCCTCCGCCGCCATCACTTTTCCTTCCCAAATCAATTTTTTGGCCTTATTCTGGCCGATCCGGCGCTGCAGCAGGTAGTGGCCGCCGCCATCCGGCACAAGGCCGATCCCAATGAAATTCATGGCAATTTTACTGTCCATATCACTCATAATGTAATCGCACGCAAGCGCAAGGCTTAATCCTAATCCTGCTGCTGGCCCGTTAATGGCTGCAATGGTGAGTTTCGGCATGCCCGTCAGTATGGAAACGGCTTCATTAATTTGGTCCATAAAAGACGCAAAGCCTTTTTCTTCCTCCATCGCTAACATTTCTTTGATATCCCCGCCGGCTGAAAATGCCCGGCCATTTCCTGAAACGACTAGAATTTTGATGTCATCATTCATAGTAATCGCTTTCAATAAGTCCGCTAATTCACTGATCATCTCCGTGTTCAATGCATTTAAAGAATCCGGACGATTGAAATGCAGATAGGCTGTATCGTCTTTTATCTCCAGCTGTATCGTTTCATACGTTGAAATCACCGAAATCCCACTCCCTTTGATTTTTTCTTCCCTATTACTAGAATAGCGGAATATTCGGCATTTTCCAATACAATTGTATTGTTTTTTTGAAATTTAAATTTTTGAATTTTTATAACAAAAAGGCTGTTTTCATGCAAAACAGCCTTCCATTTTTATTCGCTATTTCAGCAGTTTCAGTTTTTTTAAAAATTCGATCGGCTGCTGTTTTCGGAAATGTTCTTTGACCATATAGGAAACGCCGTTTTCATTATTGGAGCGCGTCACCCAGTCAGAAGCGTTCTTGACAGTGGCCGGTGCATTGCCCATGGCGACACCGAGCCCCGCCCACTCGATCAGCGGCAGATCATCAAGGCCTGACCCGATGACAACGACCTCTTCACGGCGGATGTTCATGCGGTCACACACGTATAAAAGGCCGCGGAGCTTGGAAATGCCTGCCGGTACGATATCCAGCTTCCCGTTTTCGCAAACAATGCAGTCCACTTCATCAAACATATTGGAAATAGCTTTTTTCGCATCTTGAATATCCTGTTCATTGAAAAATGTCACTTCTATTTTTGGCGGGGACAGCGGCGCCTGATCCAATTTCTCGCTCAAAGAATCGACATATTGTTCGGCGTAGGAAAACGGATTGGATGTTTGGTAAATCACCCTTCCAATCAATCTATTCGGCTGCCTCACTTTATTGGACAGCGTAAATCTCTCGGAAACGAGCCGGACCTGCGCCTGAAAGCCTTCCAAAAACCGCACGAGGTCATGGGTTACCTCTTCGCTGATCCTCCTGACAAAAATTGGTTTATCCAGTTCGCTTGCAATATAAGCTCCCTGATGCGTGATCAGCGAAGAATTCAGCTTCAACATTTTCGCAATGCGATGGGCCGATGCGAAGTTTTTTGAAGTGATCAGCGTAACCGCGATACCTTTTCCGCCCGCATACTCAATAGCCTCTTTTGTCGCTCTGCTGATGCGGCCGTTGTCCTGCAGCAATGTCCCCTCAATATTCAAGGCCAACATTTTATAGATCATGGATGCTCCCCCTCTTCAAGATGCTCTCAAGCGCTTGAGAAAATCTTTCAAACAGCCTGCTTCTTTTATAGATGTATGAGAGAAGGGGGAAAAATAGAACTTCCGCTTGTTCCGCCTGCCCTTATTTCCCGGCATACAATTCTTCGATCGGCTTTACCAAAATTTTATTGATTTCATTCAAAACGGCGCTCAGCCGCTGTTCGGCGTTGATCAGCTGTACAATCGCCAGATTTGCCTGGGCGGCAGCCATGGATGCCTGCGCCTGTTTTGCCTCCTCTTCTGTGATCGGCAGGCCCTGCACCTGTTTCTCCTGAAGCTTGAGCTGAAGATGGCGGAAATGGTCAAATAGCGCCTTTGCCCCGCTATTTGCCTGGACGTTTTCATACGCCTGCTTCAGTGTGGCAAACTCGCCGCTGTTTCTGATCCCTTTTTCGAGCATATAAGCATATTCATATAAATTCGCTGGCACTCAAAAACCCCCTGTCAATCATGCTTTCCATACACAGTATGGTTTTGCCGTCGTTTTGCTACAAATGATTACACAATCAGCGCAATGATGCCCTGGATGATGCCGATGAGGCCGCCCAATAATGCCCCTAAGTACGTAATCATTGTAAATTCGCGCGAGGTAATGCCGAGAATGAGCACTTCAAGCCGCTCAAGCGGAAAGGACTCCACTTCCTGTCGTACAAGTTCTGCCACCTGCAGTTTCCGGATAATCTGATAGACCTTTCCGCTTAAAAAGAGCAGCCCTTTTTCCGTTAATTTCGGGATCCATTCATCCAAAATTTTTTCTTGATAACGGGATACAAACGCCTGTACCGGTATGCCCAATAAACGCCCAACAGGGACAAGCGAAAAAAGTTTTTCATCCAGCCAACCTATGATTTCTTCATCGGGGAGATCCGGCAAGAGTTCCCCAATCGGCTTTTCTTTGATACCGGACCATTCTTTTTCAAGCATTTCCACAATTGTCGCTTTCGTGCCGGGTTCCCGCAGCGCCTTGACGATTTCCGGCTGGATTTTATCCGCGATGGAAAGATTGCCGATGAACCTTTTTACCATGGCGCCGATCATGCCGCGGTCATCTAGAAAATGGCCGATCATCCCTTCTATTTTTCCGTGTCCTTGGGAGCTGGAAATGTAATCGCAAATCCGGCCAATGATCAAATCGGCCAGATCCGGGATTTTTTTCCCGGCTTTTTCGACCACCGCTTCCGGCAAAAGCTCCCAGAGGTTTTGTGAAAAAAGCGATTTTTTCTCCTGGCCGTACCGGATTCGGATATTTTTTGTTATCCAGCTTTTCACTTTTTCTTCCTGCAGATCAATGTTAAAAAAAGCGGCCATTTGCGGAATTGTCCATTTTGAATCCAGCCATTGCAAAAAAGCATCCTTCAGCCATTGCTTCGTCTCGTTTTGAAACGGCGCCGACAGCAGCTTTTTTTCAATACTTTCCGGCGTGACCAAATGGCGGACGACCATTTCCCCGAGCTGCCTCGCAATTTCGTCCCTGCGTTTCGGAATTAAACCGGGCGTAAACGGAAGCTTCCATTTTTTAATATAAACCGCCTGAAACGGCCGAAATAGCATCTTGATGGCCAAATAATTCGTAAATCCGCCGATCACCGCCCCCACGACCGCCATAAAAAGGATTTCCAATAATGCATGCATGTGCAACCATCCTATTCTGTTGAATTCGTTTCATAAAAGGTTCAGTGATTCGCCTTAAAGCGGTACGGGCTTTTTCCATCCTTCGCCAATTTTGCAATCACTAATTATCTCGGAAGAACCCGGCCCAATGAAAAAATACCCTTTTTCCGGCAGGGTATTTCAAAAATGCGTTTTTTCTTCGAACCCTTTTCCAGTACTAATCATAAGATATCAGCAAAAGCCCAAAGAAGTCAAAAATGTTCCGGATCCTTGCGGAGAATGGCAGACGCTTCTTTGCGGAACATGGAGGGGACCGCGGTGGAATGCACCATTGAAATCCGGCCGCATGATCGTGAACGTGGATCGGCAGAAATGCCGGAAAAGCTTTTGGCATCCCTCCGCATTTCTAATGGTGGGCATTTCGCACTCCGGTTCGGCGGGAAAACGGTGGACGTTAAAGTAAAAGCAGCAGCTGGGGAAGACGCCATCCTCCTTCTTTCCCGGGAGTACTTTGGAAGCCTTATGCTCTCGGATCCGCCCACCCGGATGAAAGTCATTTTTCACGAAGGCATGCTGCATCTCGGCCCGGTCATTGCCGTCCTTACAGAAACGGGCAAAAATGGTCCTTCCGAAAACATCCAAGCGTTTTCCGAAGAACTGCACAGGTTTGTCGAAAAAGAAGGCGGCTGCCTTTATGTTGCGGGCTTGAATGCAAGTCCCGGCACAGGATACCGGTTTACGGGCACATCATGGTTAAAGGGCAATGTTCCCGCCCCTGACATCGTTTATAATCGTCTCCATGCCAGGCAGACAGAGAAAAGCCGGCTGTTCCAACAAAAAACGGCAGATTGGAAAGAAAAGGGAATTGATGTTTTTAACTCAAATTATTTAACAAAATGGGAAGTTTACGAATGCTTGAAAGCAAACCCTTTATTACAAGCTTTTTTGCCCGCAACGTTCCGGTATGAAGCAAGCCTGCTTTCCGAAAAGCTCGATGAATTCGGGGAACTGTACGTAAAACCGGAAAATGGGAGCCAGGGGCGCGGCATCATCCGGCTCGCCAAAACGAAAAGCGGTTTTCTCCTCGAGCATAATCTCAAAGAAGATGGCGTGCCGATCATTTTGCAAAACATGGATGAGGCCGCCATGAAAGCGGAAGCGCTGATCGGGCGGCGCCCTTATATGATCCAGCAGGGCATTCCGCTTGTCAGCCCTGGCGGTAGAAAAACCGACTTCCGGTTTCTTGCCTTTAAAAGCGGCGCTGCTGATTGGCACATTATCTCCGCGGTTGCAAGAATAGCCGCAGAAAGCGCAATGGTATCAAACCTCTCGCAGGGCGGACTTGCGGTAAAACCATTGCCGCTTTTGCTTAGCAATTTCGGTAATAAAAAAGGGACGTTCGTATGGGGATTGATGCATGAATTGGCGGCAGCAGCCGCAAAAACAATCGACGCCAATGCAGACGGGCATTTCGCGGAACTTGGCATTGACATCGGGGCTGATAGGAACGGCAAACCATGGATCATTGAAGCAAATATCAAGCCTTCGAAATCCGCATTCGGACCGGCCCGCGGAATCCGCCCTTCTGTAAAAGCACTATACCATTATTGTTTATTTTTGTGGACAGAAAGGAGAACGTCACATGCCGGATAAACTTGGCATTCTCACACTAGATCCTGCGGGCCAGCAGGATTATTTTGAACAAATCGCGCAGTATTCGCAAAAATATGATGTAGAGCTTTATTTATTTTCTCCGCTTGAAGTCATCCCCGGAACGCAGATGGCAAAGGGCCTGAAATTTAATGCACCAGACGGCGAATGGAAGGAAGGCGCATTCCCGATTCCCGACTGCCTTTATGACCGGTGTTTTTACGGCGAAGACCAGTTTTCGAAAGATGCCAAAAAAATCGTGTCATGGCTGAAAGAACGGATGGACATTACGTTTTTAGGTTACGGGCTTCCAAATAAAGGAATCCTTTATGACCGGTTGAAATTTGATTCCAGAATTTCCCCGTATTTGCCGGAAACCGTGAAAGCAACCGGTTCCGATGATGTGTTGCGTGAGCTGAACAAATACCTTTCCGTCATTTTAAAACCGGCGAACGGCGCGCACGGGTATGCCGTTTATTCCCTCGAAAAAAGGAATGACGCCATTACCGTTAAAACGACGAAAAACGGGAACCTTGTTTCAAAAGATTTTATCAGTCTTGACACCTTCGAAAGCTGGCTTTTAACGCTCCTTTCCAAACACAACTTTTTGATTCAGGCTAAGCTTGGAAATACCGACCGGAAAAACCGGCCGTTTGACCTCCGCGTTTTTTTGCAGAAAGATAGAAATGGGCACTGGCGTGAAGTGGCAAGGGGCATCCGGACCGGGGTTGAAAACGGCATTTTGACGAACATGAGCGCGGGTGCCGTGGTTTCAACATTTGAAACATGGCAGCGGCAGACACCATATTTCAACCATGCCTATATCGAACAGGAAATTGCCGACTTAATGAAACAGTTGCCGCTTGCGCTTGAAGAAGCTTTCCACCCGCTGTTCGAACTTGGCGTTGATATCATCATTGCGCATGACCAGTCGATCTGGATACTGGATATCAATTCAAAACCGGGAAGAAAAATGATCGGCCTCCTTTACCCGGAAAAACTCGGGCAAATGTATGAAGCGCCACTTGCATACTGCCGCTTTTTACAGGAAACAGCCATTGGCAAAGAAGGCAGCAGCCAAACTGCGCCAGCCGGGAAATAATGTGTAAAAAAGGCTGGGGCGGAATTGGCCGCGCCGTCTTCCATTCGAAATGAGGTGCTTAAAAATGGCAAAAAAATATAAAATCGAGTTTTTTGACGAATCCGCCTCAATCCTCTACACCCCTTCAACCCTTGCTTTGCCAAAAAATATAAACAAAGCAGCTTTCGGTTCAAAAATCGTGCGGGCAAAAATTGAACCCCACCCGAACGGTCGCACCGTTTTTGCCGCCAGTACCGGTCTCGCGAACGAATTGCACATGCCAGCGTTTTTAACAGACATCCATTGTTTTCAAAGCAACCACATGCTATTGCTCGGGCCGCTCGTCGGTATTTTTACATCCGGCTTCACGCCTTTTGAAACCCGGCCGGCCGGGGCAAGGAGTAATATGTTTGCAAAGCTGCTGTCCGCCCAATCTGCTGCGGGAGTCGTGCCGTTCTTGTTTGGGGAAAAGCATATCGATTGGGAGCAGGGGTTCATCAACGGGTTTTTTTACGGAAAAGGTGGCTGGGAAAGCCGCACCGTCCCGTTTCCAAATGCAATTTATGACCGACTGCCGAACCGGAAAAGCGAGAAACTGAAAAATTCGCGGGAAGTCAAAGAAAAATTGGAGAAAGAATACTTTATCCCTTGGTATAATCCGGGATTTTTCAATAAGCTGGAGATCCACGAACAGCTGTTCCAGGACGTGTGGGCAAGCCGCTATTTGCCGGAAACCCACCCCCTTACATCATTCCACCAAATTGAGCGGATGCTGGCCGATTACGGGATGGTATACATTAAGCCAATGAACGGGAGCCTCGGCCTCGGCGTACACCAAATTCTTTATGACCGTGCATCCGGGGCGTATTTTTGCAGATACCGCAATACTTGCAACCGTTTGTTAAAATTTGGGCGCTTGGAAACGCTAATGAACCATGTTTTTTCAAAAAAACAGTGGGACCGCCTGATCGTCCAGCAGGGAATTTTCCTGATCACCGATAACGGGCGGCCGGTGGATTTCCGTATTCATACGAATAAAGACGAGGAAGGAAATTGGCATGTGACAGCGGTTGCAGCGAAAGTTGCCGGCCCGGGAAGCCCGACGACTCATATAAAAAACGGCGGTGAAGTAAAAACACTGGACGAGATTGCCGAAAACGAGGAGCAGCGAAAAAACTACCGGGACGTGCTTTCGGAAGCGGCGCTGGAACTGGCGCGTGCGATTGATGAACATATCGACGGCATCATTGCGGAAATCGGTTTTGACCTTGGGATCGGAACGGATGGCAAAGTGTGGCTGTTTGAGGCGAATTCAAAGCCCGGCCGCTCTATTTTTTCAAATCCTTCGTTGAAGGAATGCGATTTGCTGACGCGAAAAATGAGCTTATCATTTGCTGTTTATTTAACGGAACGGCAGGTGGAAGCGCCCGGGGAAATGTTCCCATGACAGTCGTCTATTTTGACCGTTCCAAAAAAATTTTTGCAAGGCGGCAAAAAACCCCGCTTTTTTGGGGGAAGGACAAAGAACTTCTTCCTTTTTCAGGCCAACTAAACAGGGAATGCAGTTTCCGCCTTGTCTTAAAAGGCGAAGCAGCCGGCCCGATTATCGGCATATTGGCTACAAAATCGCAAAAGGGGGTGATTTCAGGCAGCCGGGATTTTTATATCCGTATCCAGCAAAAACTGCAGGAAAAAGCGGGGGGCCTTTCTTTTTTATTCAGCTTGGAAGACATCCGGGGGGAAACCATCAACGGCCTTTTTTGGGATACAGGAAATGGAAAATGGCTGCGTGCCATTTTTCCCCTTCCAGATACAGTCTACAACCGCATCTCTTCGCGGGAAGAGGAATTGGCGGAAAGTTTTCTTCAGTTTTCCGCCCTGCTCAAGCAAAAGGGCATCCCTTTTTTCAACCCGCATTTTTTAAATAAATATCATTTGTACGAAACACTGCTGCAGCAGCCGGAGATTGCCCCTTTTCTTCCGGAAACGGTGCAGGTTACGGATCAGAATCATTTTTACTGCTTTCTAGAGCAGCACCGCGATGTGTATGTAAAACCTGCTGCCCGCTCGCAAGGTTACGGAATCAGGCGCGTTATTCAGCATGAAAATGGGCAGTTTGAATACGCATGCCCCTATTCGAGCCGGAAATTTACTGATTTCGCGGCAGTATGGTGGGAAATTGGAAAGCTCCTTGAAAAAGAGGCTTACCTTGCCCAAAAAACTGTGCAGACTGTGCCTCTTGAAGGAAAAAAATACGACTACCGCGTCCACGCCCATTTTAACGGAAAACAGTACGAGGTGACAGGCGTCGGCATACGGTTGGCCCGCCCCGGGGGGATCACCACCCATACAGCAAAAGGCGGAGAAGCCGCACCGCTTCCGCCCGGCGCCAACACCAGCATTGTCAAGGAGATCACGCCGCTTATTGCGGCATGCGGCACGGCTTTATCAAAAGCATACGGTTTTTTCGGAGAATTCACCGCCGATATCGCGCCCGGGCTTGACGGAAGTCTTTACCTGTTTGAATTGAATGCCAAACCGATGGAATTTGATGAACCGGAAATAGAAGAGAAAAAAACGGAAAAACTTGTAGATTTGTTTTATATGCTTTCGGGATATGGGCCGGATGATTAACCGCTCCGGCACCATTCTCCCCCGGAATTCTTCCCCTGCCCCTTTTTGTCCTGGTTCTCTGACTGCTTCCAATCTTCCCGATTGAAACCATTTCCCGTTTTACAAAAATTGATTAAAATAGACTATATTCGATCAAGATATAGGGGGATCCGACAAATGCTGGAAAGATTAAAAGCGCGTTATCCGAACGCCTGCTGTGCAGATGCCCCGATACCGATGAAACATATGGTTTGGTTTTGGCTGGAAGAAGAAAACCAGTATATAGGAATCGATCCCGGGGAACTGACCCGTGAAGAAATGCTTCTTCTTAAAACGGTTTTCCCAAAATTTTACGAAGAACAAGCTTTATTTGGCGAAGAGGCTTCCAAATGGTATGAATATCTTTTTTTGCCTGAAGCGCAGGCTCCTATTGAAAATGAAAATGCGATGTACCGCATCACCCAATTTTCCATTGCAAAAGAGGTGACGGACAGTTCCGAAGTCCAGGAAGCCTTAAAAAATATGTATGTGCACAATGTCACGGTTGCCATGATAAACAAGCGTGAGGGCATCATTATTGAAGAAAAAAATCAAACAGCGGCTGCTGAAGACGATCTGCAAGCTTCCATCCATGCATTCGAAAGCGATTTTTATATCCCGATTTCGCTGTATTTGGGGGAATTTAAGACAGTAAAAACGATCAAACCGTATTTCCGGCTCGAGCAGCAGCTTTTTGAATTTGCCCTCAGCCGTCATAAAAAACCCGCTCTATATACGATGCATTCCGTGCTTCCCCTTTATTTGCTGGAGCATATGCCTGAAGGTGAAAAGAAGCTTCTGTTCGAATCACTGCTTGAAATCTTTAAAGAGGACCGGGATATGCTGCAAACGGTCAAACTGTACCTGGAAAACTTTACAAATGCCAGTCTGACGGCAAAACAGCTGTTTATCCACCGTAATTCCCTGCAGTACCGTATTGAAAAATTTGAAGAAAAATCGGGCCTGAATTTAAAAAATTTTACAAGCGCCATGCTCGCATACCTTGCATGCCTGCAAATCCAATAACAGAAAATGGGCAAGGTGCCGAAAATGTTTTCAAAATTTTGTGCACCTTGCCCATAACTTATTGAAAAGGCTTTCTTTATAATAAAGGTAACAAATTGAAGGAGGCTTTTGACAATGACTGAACTGGTACTTGACCATATTTATAAAATTTACGACAATAACGTGACGGCTGTGTCCGACTTTAATTTACATATTAAGGATAAGGAGTTTATCGTATTTGTCGGGCCATCCGGTTGCGGAAAATCAACGACGTTAAGGATGATCGCAGGGCTTGAAGAAATTTCAAAAGGCGATTTGTACATGGACGGTAAAAAGGTCAATGATGTGGCGCCGAAAGACCGGGATATTGCAATGGTGTTCCAAAACTATGCACTTTATCCGCATATGACCGTTTATGATAATATGGCCTTCGGGCTGAAACTGCGTAAAGTGCCGAAAGCGGAAATTGACAAACGGGTACATGAAGCAGCGAAAATCCTCGGGCTGGAAGAGTATTTAAAGCGGAAACCGAAAGCGTTATCAGGCGGGCAAAGGCAAAGGGTTGCGCTTGGACGTGCGATTGTGCGCGATGCGAAAGTCTTCCTGATGGACGAGCCGTTGTCCAACCTGGACGCGAAACTGCGTGTACAGATGCGTGCCGAAATTGCGCGGCTCCATCAGCGTCTGCAAACGACCACGATTTATGTCACCCACGACCAAACAGAAGCGATGACGATGGCCTCAAGAATTGTAGTCATGAAAGACGGTGTCATCCAGCAGGTCGGAACGCCGCGCGAAGTATACGATACACCTGCAAACCTGTTTGTCGCCGGCTTTATTGGTTCACCGGCCATGAACTTTTTCCGCGGCAAAATGGATAACGGCAAATTCCATTTGAACGGCTCCGTTCAAATTGATGTTCCCGAAGGCAAAATGAAACACTTGAAAGACTATGTCGGTAAAGAAGTCATTCTCGGCATCCGTCCTGAAGACATTCACGACGAACCTGTCTTTATTGAGGCGGTCCCGGGTGCTTCCATCCGTGCTGTCATTGAAGTTTCCGAACTGCACGGCGCCGAAACGATGCTTTATTCGAACATTAACGGCCAAGATTTTATTTCCCGGATTGATTCAAGAACCATTGTTAAACCCGGCGATGAGATCACCCTCGGTCTTGATATGAATAAATCCCATTTCTTTGATGCTGAAACTGAATTGAGAATCGGTTAATGCCCTAAAAGCCAGCCGTCTGATTGCGGCTGGCTTTAAACTTTTCTATATGCGATTTCTTTCTTTTCTTCATAGCCGCAGTGCACACAATAGTAAAGATGGACGCACGTTTCTTTTTTTGTGCTGGCAGGGTCGCCATCCTCAAGCTTTTCCAAATCAATCTCCATATACGGGCTGTAATCATCAAAATAATCATACAGCTTTCCGCCGTCCGCCAGCGCTTTCCGGCAATTCGGACACTCCTCCTGCAATTCACCCAGCCCATTGCATATCAGGCAAATTTTCATCTTGTTCACCAACATTCCCGGACATTCTTAGGGGCTGTGTTATATTTGTTAACCACGGAAACAGCCCATGTTTCAATTTTAAAATGTACGGAAAACCAAAAGCTTATTCAAAGGGTGGTACCTAATTTTTACCAGTACGAAAAAAGAATAACTGCACCGCAATTCCGCATAATACATAGTACATAGAACAAGTTCCCGCTGGGTTAAACCGAGAAGGTGGCGGGCGAACAGTCCGCTTGCTGGTGCAATTCCAGCCGACCCAACCATAAACCATACAACGAGGAGATGACACCTTATGGCAAACAACAATAGTTCAAACCAATTGTTAGTAGATGGAGCTGAACAAGCGCTTGAGCAAATGAAATATGAAATTGCGCAGGAATTTGGCGTGAAACTCGGCGCAGATACAACTTCCCGCGCGAACGGGTCTGTCGGGGGAGAAATTACGAAACGCCTTGTCCAAATGGCCGAACAGCAGCTTGGCGGCACTATCCATCACTGACAATCTTAATAAAGAATGGATAAAAAGGGAGTCCTGCGCCTCCCTTCTTCGATGTTATTGTTTCAGATTTACCATTTTTTCCGGAACAATCCATTTATCATACTGTTCTTCTGTCACATAACCCGTTTTAATGGCGGCTTCTTTTAACGTGGTCCCTTCTTTAAAGGCTAGTTTTGCGATTTGCGCCGCTTTTTCATAACCGATATGCGGGTTTAAAGCGGTAACAAGCATGAGCGAACGGTTGACGTTTTCACGTAGCGTTTCAACATTCGGCTCAATGCCGCGGACGCATCTTTCATCAAACGACTTCATCGCATCGCCGAGCAGATGGACCGATTGCAGAAAGTTATAAATGATCACTGGTTTAAACACGTTTAATTCAAAGTTGCCCTGGCTTGCCGCAAACCCGATCGCGGCATCGTTCCCGAATACTTGTACCGCTACCATCGTTACCGCTTCACATTGGGTCGGGTTGACTTTTCCCGGCATGATTGAGCTACCCGGTTCATTGGCCGGGATTGTGATTTCCCCGATTCCACTTCTCGGGCCGCTTGCAAGCCATCTCACGTCATTGGCAATTTTCAACAAGTCGGCAGCAAGCCCCTTCAAAGCTCCGTGCACATGGACAAGCTCATCGTGGCTTGTAAGTGCATGGAATTTATTGTCCGAAGAACGGAATGGGTAGCCAGTCTGCTTTTCCAATTCTTCAGCAACTTTGTCCCCGAAAGTCGGATCGGCATTGATGCCCGTACCGACGGCAGTGCCACCGATAGCCAAGTTCAAAATATGTTTGGCGCTTTCTCTGATCATTTGTTCGCTTTTCTCCAGCATCGCCCGCCAGCCGCTAATTTCCTGGCCCAAAGTAAGCGGAGTGGCATCCTGGAGATGGGTGCGCCCAATTTTAATGATTTCCATATATGCTTTTTCTTTTTCAATAAGTGTTTGCTTTAACTGTTCAAGCGGCGGCAGCAGCCTCGTTTGCAGTTCGTGATAGGCGGCAATATGCATTGCGGTAGGGAACGTATCGTTCGAACTTTGCGACATATTGATATCGTCGTTCGGATGGACATGTTCCTGGCTGTTTTGTTCCGCAAGAATTTCATTCGCACGTCTTGCAACAACTTCATTGACGTTCATGTTCGATTGGGTGCCGCTACCCGTCTGCCATACGACAAGCGGAAAATGGCCGTCAAATTTCCCATCCAGCACTTCTTCGCACGCCTGCACAATCGCATCCTTTTTGGCATCCGACAATTTGCCGAGACGGTTATTGCCGATTGCGGCCGCTTTTTTCAAATGCGCAAAAGCGCGGATCACTTCCATCGGCATTTTTTCCCCGCCGATCGGGAAGTTCTCCTTACTCCGCTGCGTCTGCGCCCCCCAATATTTGTCTGCCGGTACCTTCATTTCTCCGAGAGTGTCTTTTTCAATGCGGTATTCCACTTTCTTCCCCTCCTGTATGTGCTTTCATTTTCTTTTTTGCAAAATGGCGGCCACTGTGCCATTATGTATTTGCAAATCTATTTTACTATAAATTCTTACAAAGAAACACCTGCAAGCTTCCAAAATGTGCAGGTGTTTCCTGTTTACTGCCCTAAAATGCCTTTTAACTGCTCCTTGATTTTATCGGCGGCGTCTTTCCAGAAGCCTTTGTTCTCTTCAATCGTTTCTTTTAGTTTATCCGCCTGCTCCTTAATCGTCTCATCGATATTTTGCAGTTTTTCTTTTAGCGGGCTGCCGTTTTTCTTTTGCTCGTTAATCGATTCCACGCCGAAATCGCCGGGCTTCGTATATTTTAATGTGGCATTCATGACTGCATTAAAAACCGGCACGATTCCCTGTTCACTTAAACCATACAAATAATGGTTGCGGTTGGTTTTATCATATCCCATCCATACAACACCAACGAGGTTTGGCGTGTAGCCGGCAAACCACTGGTCCATTGTCCCTTCTGCGCCACTGAAGGGAAGCTGCGTAGAACCTGTCTTGCCGGCAATCTTGTATCCCGGCACGCTCACGCCTTTGCCCGTCCCGGATTCGACAACATTCAACAGCATGGAAGTCATTTCCTGGGAAACTTTTTTCGAAGTCACCCTTTCCTGCTTGTCTTTATGTTCAACGATAACTTGTCCTGTCGGGCTGACAATTTTTTTAATGATGTGTACATCGGACCGATTTCCATTATTTGGAAAAGTCGTGTACGCTTGGGCGATTTCTTCCGGGGATACGCCATTTTGAATATTCCCGAGCGCAATTCCGAGCTGTTTATCACCTTTTGTCAACGGGATGCCGAATTTTTTGGCCGATTCATATCCCTTTTCCACACCGATTTTGTTCAGGAGCCATACAGCCGGAAGGTTCAGCGATTTTTCCACCGCCTCATACATCGGTACTTCGCCCAAATACTGGTTGTTATAGTTTTTCGGTGCATAGCCGCCCCTAAACGTCATTTCTTTGTCTTTTAACATGGAATCGGGAGTATATCCTTCTTCGAGCGCCGGGGTATACACGGTGATCGGCTTCATAATCGACCCTGGCTGGCGCTTCAGCTGCGTCGCCCTGTTAAAGCCGCGGAACACTTTCTCTCCTCTCCCCCCGACAAGGCCGCGCACGCCGCCGGTTTTAGGGTCAACAAGAATGGCCCCGCTTTGGATCATTTGGTCGGATTTTCCAGCCGGAAAAAGTGAATTTTGCTGGTAAACATTTTCTAAAGAAGATTGGATGTTTTGGTCCATTTCCGTATAAATTTTATATCCCCTTGTCAAAATCTCTTCCTGTGTAAGGCCGTACTGATTGATCGCCTCATCCAAAACCGCATCGACATAATACGGGTATTTGCCTTTCAGCGCATCGGTCTTTTTGTCTTTCAGCACGAGCTTTTCGCTTTTTGCGGCTTTATACTCTGCTTCGGTTATCATTCCGTACTGTTTCATTACGCTAAGTACAACATTGCGGCGCTGGATGGCGCGGTCGTAATGGTGGTAAGGGTCCAGTGCACTCGGGGAATTGACGAGCCCCGCCAATGTTGCCGATTCGGATAAATCAAGGTCCTGGATGTCCTTGCCAAAATATTTATTGGCCGCTTTTTGGACGCCCCATGCCCCTTCGCCGAAATACACCTGGTTCAAATACATTTCCAGTATCTCTTTTTTTGTATAATGTTTTTCAATTTCAATCGCCAAGAAGAGCTCCTGTATTTTCCTTTTTAACGTCCGTTCCGGGGAAAGGAGCGCATTTTTCGTTAACTGCTGGGTGATGGTGCTCCCCCCGGCGGCCGCCCCTCCTGCTTTGATATCTTTCAAAAGGGCACTCATTGTGCCGATAATATCAAAACCGTGGTGTTTGTAAAAACGGTGGTCTTCAATCGCTACAATCGCATTTTGAAGATCTTCGGGCATTTTTTTAATGGAGACTCCTTCCGAGCGATTCGCCGAGATTTTACTTGCGACGTCCCCATCCTTGTCATAGATGATGGTTGCCTGCTCGAGCCCTTTTTTCAGCTGCCCGACATTCGCGCTTTTTGCGTAGTAAGCAAAAAAAGCCAAAAAGGCAAGCAGCGAGACGGAGGCCAGTAAAATAACGATCTGGGTCATATGTGCCTTTTTCCAATATTCTTTTATAATATTCCAAAAAGGTTTGATTCTGTCCATTTATGATCCTGCCTCATCTTTCCACAATCTGAAAAACTCCTACTCAAGCATCTTTTTTTGTGCTCTTATGCAAAAGCATAGTATGAATGCAGGGAAAAATCAATGCAATCTGTGGAGTGCGACTTAAAACAGCGGATATTTTTTGCATTTCCCGCAAAAACGTTATTTTTGATGCCAATTTCGGTTAAAGAATAAAAAGGGTGATGAAAGCCATATACGAGAGGATGATGGTGAATGTACAAGCATATTGTCATTGCATACGATGATTCGGATGGGTGCAGAAAAGCGCTGGAAAGGGCTGCAGAATTTGTGCTAGCTGTAATGGGGTTAAATTAACCGTTATCCATGTCAATCTGGGAAGCGAAGAAACAGCTCCGGTGCCGGATGAAAATATTAGCGTTCCTCCAACGGTTTCCGTCCCCGGTCTCGATGAAAGGGTATACCCGATTGATGCGGCAATACACGCCACACAGCAGATCATCATGAACGATGCCGAAGAAACGATTCATCATGCCAGAGAATTTTTGGAAGTGATCGTAATCCAGGCCGACTATCATATTTTGAAGGGGAAAGTTACCGAAAGTATTTGTGATTTTATCCGTAAACATTATTGCCGGCAACAGCGGAAAAATCGGCGTAAAAAGCCCGCTTCTCGGAAATGTCAGCCAAAGCCTTGTTAAAAGCGCGGAAGTTCTTGTTGTAAAATAGGGCGACTTGTCTGCCGAAATGAAAGGAACTTGACACAAAAGCTTTTTTGCGTTTCTTTCCGCTATAAGTCCAAACCTCCTACAGCATTTCCGCATACATTAACAATGCATTATGGAAAGACGGAGGTGAAGAAAATGGGCTTCTGGGGCTGCGGTTATGGTTACGGCGGCTACGGATTTGGCGGTTACGGCCACAACAACTTCGCTCTGATCGTTGTGCTGTTTATCCTGCTGATCATTGTTGGCTCTGCTTTTATGTTCTAAGTGATAAAGAATGGGCGGGCCCGGCGCTCAGTTAAAAAGCCCGGGCTTAAGCCCTTTGACTCTAGGTAAGGAGCGCTTCCTCCAATATTTTCACATACTTGCAAGCAAATGCCGATCCTCATAAATGGATCTTGCCTTTTCTTCCAGTTATGCTGCATACATACGATACTTTTTCCATAAAAAATGCCGGCATCTTTCTCCACGCCGACCAATTCTATATGTTTTACTGATAATTTCCATTTCTTAATAGCGAACCAGTGCCGGCAGTTTTTCGCGGAACTGCTGCGCCTTCAACCCGTTCCATCGGTTTGCCTTTCCTATCATAAAGGTGGCATGCGACATAATGGAGTTCTTCCACTTCCAGCCACTGCGGTTTCACACTTGCACATATGTCCATCGCTTTCGGGCATCTTGTCCGGAACACGCATCCGCTTGGGGGATTGATCGGGCTCGGGATTTCCCCTTTTAAAATGATCCGTTCCCTTTTATCTTCAATTTTCGGATCAGGGATTGGAATCGCCGACAGCAGCGCTTCGGTGTAAGGATGAAGCGGTTTGCGGTACAAGTTTTTGCTCCCCGTCAATTCGACTAGATGGCCGAGGTACATCACGCCGATCCGGTCGCTGATATGCTTGACCATCGATAAATCATGGGCAATAAATAAGTAAGTTAAGTTTTTGTCTCTTTGCAGTTTTTTCAATACGTTGACAACCTGCGCCTGAACGGAAACATCCAGTGCGGAAATCGGCTCATCGCAAATGATGAATTCCGGGTCAAGCGCCAGCGCCCTAGCAATGCCGATCCTTTGCCGCTGCCCTCCGCTGAATTCATGCGGGTAACGGCTTGCATGTTCTTTGTTTAGCCCGACTTCTTTCAGCAATTCATAAATTCTTTCGAGCTCTTCCCGTTTATTTTTATAAATGCCGTGGACTTCAAGCGGTTCAGCAATAATTTCACGGACTGTCGCCCGGGGATTCAGGGAAGCATAAGGGTCCTGAAAAATCATTTGGACGTTCCTTTTCATTCGGAAACTTTCATGTTCGTCCAGTGCATGGATGTCTTTTCCATTGTAGAGGATTTGCCCGCCGGTCGGCGTATAGATCCCCATGATGAGCCTGCCTGCAGTTGATTTCCCGCACCCGGATTCGCCGACAAGACCAAACGTTTCCCCTTTATAAATATCAAAATTGAGATCATCCACGGCTTTTAAAAATTGTTTCTTTCCCATATCAAAATATTTTTTCACATGTTTAACTTCCAGCAGTTTTTCCATCATGGTGCACTCCTTTCATCCCGGCTGTTTTATTTCCAGTACCGCCTTGCACGGCAAAGTTCCTTTTCATAAATGGTTCCTTCCAGTGCCAGCAGTTCAACGGACTTTCCCGTTTTCGGGGAGTGGAGCAGTTTCCCGTCCCCCGCATAAATACCGACGTGGTGGATGGCACCTTTTCCTTCTTCATGCGCGAAAAACAAAAGGTCCCCCGGCGTAATCCTTTCAAGTGGGACATCTTCACCGCTTTCCGCCTGTTCACAGGCATCCCGCGGTATAATCATTCCGGTTGCCGCCCTCACCATCGTATAGGAAAATCCCGAGCAGTCATAACCAAATCCACTCATGCCTCCCCATAAATACGGAAGGCCGAGAAACATTTTTCCTGCTTTCAAAATATGCCGGTTTTGCTGCCCCGGACTACTGCCGCCGAACTGTACATCACTTTTTTTGAAAAATCCGGTGCCCGAAACCGTCCTGACTTTTACCCAGCTCGTGTTTTCATCCATTACCGGCAGGCAGGTTTGGAAACTTGCTTCAAATACAGGCATTTGATTTTCATCGTATAAAGGGGAGGTCGGCTTGTTGACAGCAGCGAAACCGGAGCCGGCAAGCGGCCCTTCCGCTCTTTTCAGCTGTCGGAGGGGCATCCAGCCGGGGTAGCCGTCTAAGTGTTTGACGGAAGGCTGTTCAGGAATCGAAACGTATGCCCATTCCCCTTCTATCTGATGGACCACTGCTTTCTGCCCGTAAAGCGCCTGCGTCTGGATTTTATTTTTACGCCAAAATTCAAGCCGCTGTTCCACAGTGAGGTTCCTAAGCCATTTTTTCATATTAGCCGGATTTTGGAGCGCTTCAGCATCCCATTCATCTGGAGATTGTTTTGATGTCCAAAGTGTCGCAACAGCGGTACTGATCAAATAAACCTGCCTTGCGTCCATGTTTGCCCCCCATTTAGGTTGAATGGCCGTACAAAGTTTTTTATGCGAAATCCCCTTGCATAGAGGATACTTCGTAAATGCAAATCATGATTAAAAACATTCAACGTGGAAAAGCCTGGTGCCCCGCTGAATGCCGGTTAATTTATTTAACATCTGCCCATTTCAACTCAAGATAGCCGACAGGGTGCCGGACGATGCCGGTCACATTGTCATTTTGCAAATACACCTGGTTATAAAAGTACAATGGGAAAATTGGCATATCGTCAAACAGGATCTTTTCCGCTTCATGCATCAATTCGTATCGTTTCGTTTCGTTTGTTTCGTTTTTCGCTTCTTTTATCAATTGGTCATACTTTTTGTCGCTCCAGCCGGTTCTATTCATCGTATGCCCGGTCTGGAAATTTTCCAGGAAGTTGATCGGATCCCCGTAGTCGGCGAGGAACGAACTGCGGGACAATTGGAATTTCAGTTTTTTCTGTTCGTCCTGGAATACATTCCATTCCATATTGGCTAGCTTTACATGGACCCCTAGATTTTCTTTCAGCATTTGCTGGATCGTTTCGGCGATTTTTTTATGGACAGGATCCGTGCTGTAAGTAAGCGTCACTTGCGGAAGTTTCGTGTAGCTTTCTTCCTGCATCCCTTTTTTCAAGAGCGCTTTTGCTTCTTTCACATTCGTGGAGTACAGGTTGCCGCCTTTTTTCCTGAAGTCGCTGCCGTCCGGCTCGGTAAAGCCGTAAGAAACAAAGCCGTAAGCCGGTTTTTCTTTATTTTTCGTAACATATTTGACGATTTGTTTCTGGTCGATGGCCATGGCGAATGCTTTCCGGATATTTTTATTCTGGAACGGTTCTTTTGTGACATTAAAACGGTAAAAGTATGTGCCCGCCTGGTCCTCAACTTTAACTTTTCCTTCTTTAAACAGTTGTTCTGCCAGGTCGGACGGTACATCCGAAACGTCAAGTTCGCCGTTTTGGTACATTTGGTATTCGGTATTCGGGTCGTCAACCTCGGCCCAGTTGATTTTGTCAATTTTTACATTTTTAGCATCCCAGTAATTTTCGTTCTTCACCATCGTAAAATGGTCATCATGTTTCCAATCCGATAACTTAAACGGGCCGTCAGAAACATATGTCTTGGCTTCGGCATACCATTTCGAGTTCTTTTGTGCCACTTTTTCGTTAATCGGGAAAAAGGCCGGGTTGGCAATGACGTTCAGGAAATAAGCCTGCGTACCTGTTAAGGTGACTTCAAAAGTTTTGTCATCCAACGCTTCGACTTTTACATTATCTTTTGACCCTTTTCCGGTGTTGTATGCTTCCCCTCCTTCAATAAAATAGCCTAAAAATGCTGCAGGGGATGCGGTTTTCGGATCAAGCAGCCTTTTCCATGCGTACTCAAAATCGCCTGCCGTGACCGGGTCGCCGTTTGACCATTTTGCGTTTTCGCGGAGATGGAACGTATACGTTTTGCCGCCGTTTGATACATCCCAGTTTTTTGCGATTGCCGGATGCGGCTTATTGTCTTTGCCGAGCCGGACAAGCCCTTCCATCAAATTATTCAGGGCGTTCCAGGAAACCGAATCAAACCCGATAGGCGGATCAAATGAAGTCGGTTCGGCACCGTTGTTTAAATTCAATACCTTTTCTTTGCTATTGCCGCTTGAACTGTTTTTTGAGCTGGATTGGCTTGTCGTACACCCGGCGAGCGAGACAACAAGCGCAATCATGGCGAGAATGCCCCAAAACTTTTTCATACTTTTCCCCCTTTTCTTTTTCCGCATTACGGAAAGCTTTCTCCCTGAAGATCGTCTGGTGCATCGGCTGCCCGTAAATGCATATATATGGTCATTTATTTCATCTACAGGCGTCCGCCCATAGTTAAAAACGCATATTTCGCCCGTTCATCCTGGAGCCAGCAGTAAACAGAATGGGACGCTGATTTCTTGGAATGGAAAGGTTCAACGCGGCTGCACACTTCCATCGCCATCGGGCATCTCGCCGTAAACGGGCAGCCCGGAGGAGGCGCAAACAAATCGGGCGGCGTGCCGGGAATCGGGATGAGCTCCCCTTCTTCCATATCAAGCCTCGGCACCGAATTCAGCAAGCCTCTCGTATAAGGATGCTCAGCATTGTAAAAAATTTCTTCCCTCGTACCGGTTTCAACAATTTTTCCGGCATACATGACAGCGATGCGGTCAGCAACCTGGGCAACCACCCCCAGATCGTGGGTAATCAAAATGATCGAGACACCCGTCTCCCTTTGGATTTTCTTAAACAGTTCAAAAATCTGCGCCTGAATAGTCACATCCAAAGCGGTTGTTGGTTCATCCGCAATGATGATTTCCGGGTTGCAGATCAATGCCATAGCGATCATAATACGCTGGCGCATGCCGCCGCTGAATTGATGGGGATACTGCTTCATCCGTTCATGCGGGCTTGGGATGCCGACTGTATGTAAAATGTCCACCACCATTTGAACGGCCTCCTCGTGGAAAAGCTTTTGGTGCTCCTTTACCACTTCAAGCAATTGGTTCCCGATCGTAAGCGTCGGGTTCAGCCCTGTCATCGGATCTTGGGAAATCATCGAAATTTCGGATCCGCGGATTTTCCGCATTTGCTTTTCACTGTATTTTAAAATATCCGTGCCTTTAAAACGTACGGATCCGCTTAAGCGCTTTACATTTGAAGCCGGCAGAAGCTGCATAATCGATTGGGAAGTCACGCTTTTGCCGCATCCGGATTCTCCGACAATCGCCAGCGTCTCCCCCTTGTTTAATTGAAAACTGACCCCGCGCACGGCCTGTACGGTTCCGCCATGGGTGGAAAAAGAAACTTGCAGGTCTTCCACTTCCAAAATCTTTTCCAAATCCCTCACCTCCTCAGCTTTGGATCGAGCGCATCCTGCAGGCCGTCGCCAAGCACATTAAAGGCAAACATTGTCAGCGAAATAAAGAAGGCAGGGAAAAACAGGCGCCACCACTGTCCCGTCAAGATGGCCGACAAACCGTCATCCGCCATTACGCCCCAGCTCGCATGGGGTGCCTGGACGCCCAATCCTAAAAAGCTGAGGAAGGCTTCGCTAAAAATCGCGCTCGGCACCGTCAAGGTCATTTGTACGATGATCGGCCCCATTGTATTTGGCAGAAGATGTTTGCGTATGATCCGCGGAGTTTTGGTCCCAAATGTCCTAGACGCCATAACAAATTCATAGTTTTTAATTTGCAAAACCTGGCCCCGCACAATCCTTGCCATGCCGACCCAGCCCGTTACCGTAAGAGCTACGATGATGGTCCCGAGACCTGGCCCCATGACGACCATCAGCAGAATGACGACAAGCAAGTAAGGAAGACCGTACAGCACCTCAATAATCCTCATCATAATCTGGTCGGTCCTGCCGCCTTTATAGCCGGCAATTCCCCCGTATATGATGCCGATAAAAAATTCGATGATTGCCGCCATAAAGCCGACAAACAGCGAAATGCGAGCGCCGTACCATGTTCTCGAAAACATGTCGCGCCCGAGCTGATCGGTTCCGAACCAATGCTCTTTTGAAGGCGGAAGATTTTGGTTTGTTAATGAAAGTTTCGTTACACTTTGCGGCGCAATCATCGGGCCGAAAATCGCCATGATAATGAGAAAAATAAGCACAGCAAGCCCGAGCATGGCCAGCTTGTTTTTCGAGAGCCGATACCAGACGTCGCGCCAGTAAGAAATGCTCGGCCTGACTACGGCTTCCTGCATGTGGCCGTCCTTCTTTTTCGGGACAAACCATTCATCGGGAATCTCTGAAGCGGTTCGGATTTTTTCTTGATTGGCTGCTTGCATACCGACCACCCCCTATTGCTCTTTTTTATGTAATTTAATCCGCGGATCAAGGATTCCGTATGCGATATCGACCAAAAACAGCATGATGATCAAAAAAATGCTGTAAAATACGGTTGTCCCCATGATAACCGGATAATCCCGGTTGTTAATGCTTTCGACAAAATATTTTCCCATGCCCGGAATGGCGAATATTTTCTCAATGACAAAGCTGCCCGTCAATATGCTTGCCGCAAGCGTCCCCAAAATCGTAACGACCGGCATCAGCGCATTTCTCAGGGCATGTTTGATGACAATTTTTACGGGGGAGAGCCCTTTCGCACGGGCGGTTTTCATATAATCCTGTGTCAGCACTTCCAGCATGCTGGACCTTGTTAAACGGGCAATGATGGCCATGGGGCTGACCGCCAAGGCGGCTGTCGGCAGGATCATATGGGATGGGGATGTCCATGTTGCGGCGGGAAGAATTTTTAAATTGACGGCAAACTCCTGGATCAACAATGTCGCAAGGATAAAGTTCGGTATGGAAATGCCAAGCACGGCGAAGGTCATGGCCAAATAGTCAATGACGCCGTTATGTTTCAGCGCTGCAAAAACCCCGAGCAGGATGCCGGAAAAAATGGCAACAATGAGCGCAGTCATGCCAAGCTCAAGCGAAACAGGAAACCCTCTGCCAAGCATGTCATTCACTGTCTGGGACGGTTGCTTAATGGACGGGCCAAAGTCAAAAAGCACAATCGACTTTAAGTAGTACAAATACTGTACATACATCGGCTTATCCAAATGGTATTGCGCTTTCAAGTTTTGCTGCACCGCTTCTGACGTATTGCGTTCCTGGTTAAAAGGCGAACCAGGGATCGCATGCATTAAAATAAAAGTCAGCGTCGTAATCACCCATAATGTGACAACCATGGCAGCCAATCTTTTGAGTATGTACCTTGCCATTTGCGAACACCTTCTTATGGAAAATACGTGTACTATAGCTTCCAATTTTGCATTATATTTTCTTTTATATAATAAAAATGCAAAAAATTCAATACCATCTAATTTTTATTTCTATTTAATGATGTTTTTATTATTTGATATAATGAGCGTTTTTACATTTGAAATAGGTTTAATTCCCACGGCAGGCACGGATAAAAGCAGAAAAAATATTTTTTGACACAAGGTCGTTTTTTCCGATCAGCGCTTCCGGATGCCACTGCACACCGATCGCAAAACGGGCGGCGCAATTTTCCACAGCTTCAATGATCCCGTCAGACGCTCGGCCGCAAACTTCAAACGGTTTTGGCACCGTTCGGACGGCTTGGTGATGGAAAGAATTGACTTTAATAAAGTGGCATCCCGCCAGTTTTTCCAACAGGCTGCCGGGCGATAGCTTGACAGTATGGGACAAATGAGTACGGGCCGCCTGCTGCCTATGCTGCAACAGCTTGGCATCCATTTGGCTGTAAATATCCTGGAACATATCCCCCCCTGCCGCCACTGTTAACACCTGCATCCCCCTGCAGATAGCAAGGAGCGGCATGTCTTTTATAAGCACCTGCCTGCACAACTTGATTTCAAAAGCATCCCGCCCCGGTTCGATCTCCCCAAGTCCGGGCACCGGCTCTTCCCCAAACCAAAACGGATCGATATCCCCTCCTCCCGAAAGCAGAATTCCGTCCACTTTGGACAATAATAAAGGTATGTCTTCTTCTCCCCCTACAGGCAGCAGAACCGGGACGCCGCCGGCATAGCGGATGGCCAACACATAATCATCCGCCAAATAGTGTGACTTGTGATTTACACTACATGTAACGCCAATCACCGGCTTCATTTTGCAATCCGCCCTTTCATTATGGATGGCAGCATAAGCAATGCCATAGTAAAATAGTGTAAAATATTGATTTGCCGCTCCCTGCTTGACAGGTGCTTGCGGCAAACACCATGAAAAAAGGAAGTGTCTTTTCATGATACATATTATGGCAATGACAAAAGAAAATGAGCTGAAAATGGCCAAAAGCATTGAGGAACTTCTGGAAGGCGATTGGAAGTGGTATTGGATCGATTTTGACCGGCCGTCGGAAGAAGAAATATTAAAACTGCGCGAACCGCTTCATTTCCATCCGCTTGCGATTGAAGACTGCATCCATAAATTACAGAGGCCGAAACTGAACTATTATGAGGACCATGTTTTTTTTGTATTCCAAAGCCTTAATCCGCATAAGCTGCACAAAGAAGAATTGAATATGTTTTTAGGGGACCATTTTGTTGTTTCCTTCCACCACCTGCCATCAAAGGAAATCAGCGAGGTACGGGATAAGCTGGAAAAAACGGAGCAGTTTGAAAGATGGGGGCCGGCGGTTATTTTATATGAAGTGCTGGATAAAATCGTGGATGATTATTTTCCTTATTTATATAAAATCGAAGACCGCCTGAATGAAATTGAGGACAATTCCAAGAACGAAACGATGGAAGCTTTGCTGGAAAGCCTTTATTCGACACGGCATGATTTGCTTGTTTTAAGGAATACGATTACGCCAATGACCGATTTAGTTTACCGGATGTTGAATTCCCACCGGCTTCCCGGGATTCAGGAAAAAATGGCTTATTTTCACGACATCCATGACCACTTAATAAAACTTTCCGGCATGGTCGAATCGAATCGCGAATTTACGGCTGATATCAGGGACAGTTATTTGTCTTTAAACTCGCACCAGACGAACAGGGTTATGAAAATCCTGACCATTTTTACCACCATTTTTATGCCGCTGACATTTATTGCCGGCGTCTACGGTATGAATTTTGAATACATGCCCGAGCTGAAATGGAAATACGGCTATTTCGCCACCCTGATCGTCATGTTCCTCATCGGCTCCGGCATGACGTACTGGTTTATCAAAAAAGGTTGGCTGAAATAAGAAAAGCGGAGGACATTTGACAAACAGCGCAAAGGCTTGTCGAAAATCCCGGGCAGGTTTACAATAAAAATGGTTAAATCGTTCTAATTTTTTGAATGATTACATGAATTCCAGGGAGGCCCACATATGAAAATTGTCTGTTTCGGGGATAGTATTACAAGAGGTGTAACATGCATTAGGGGAAGGCTCCGCATCATTAAGGAAAATTATCCTGCGGTGCTTCAACATTTTTTTGCCCAGAAAGATACGGAAATCGTCAATAGAGGTGTCTTTAATGACAATTCCGACCTGCTCATCAAACGCCTGGATAAAGATGTGATCAGCGAGCATCCCGACGCCGTGCTCATCTGCATCGGGGGAAACGACTGCAATTTTAAATGGAACGAAGTCGTGGAAAGACCGGATGAACCGCATGTTCCGATTGTACCGCTTGAACGTTACATCAACAATATCAAGCAGATTGTAAAAGCAATAAAGGATCATGGCATTACTCCTGTTTTGCTGACGCTGCCCCCTCTTGATCCGAAACGCTATTACCAGTCCATCAGTACACGGTTCGGCAAGAATATCAGCCATTGGATCGGAATGACGGGCGGAATTGAGCATTGGCACGGCAATTATAACCGCAGCCTAAAAAAATTGATGAAACAGCTGAGTGTGCCCAGCATTGACGTCCGCACCGCGATCAAAGGGGCAGGGAACTTAAGGGAATTCATCAGCGATGACGGGATCCACTTAACTGCCGAAGGATACATAGTCATGGCAAAAAAAATTTTTAACGATTTAACTGCATTACAGTTCACGAGCCAAAAAGCTGGAAACGGAATTTGAATTCAGTGGATCCGGCCGAATATACCGTATGCAAACGGATCTTCTTTCTGAAGCAGGTGGTTCTTTTCCGCCTGCTTCAGAAGGTTGTGGGCGATGGGACCAGCACGAATTCGATGTTTACCTTGGCCAACACCCGCAATGAAAATCTGCGGAACGACCGATTGCTTCGATATGACTGAACACGCTTTCTACCTCGATTTTTCTCCGAGCATAAATTTGCGCGTCCTCGTCAGACCAAAGGCTCTTTTTGGCTTTTGCTTTCGTACACCTCTCTTTTACAGCCTGTACAGTCTTCACACTCATCAATTTTAAAGCCACGTGTTAACCCATACTGGAGTCAGGCGAGACCCCTCGTGCTGAGAGAGGAGCGAGGAGGCTCGCGACGCGTGCGGAAAGCGAGTGAATTTCGCGATCATCAACATTCTCAGATAACATTACCTTACATAAAGAAAGGGGGTGCCCCCACGTCAATCTACCGACTTTTTGACAGCACCCTTGCATGTGCTTTGTCCTTTATCAAAATTCCTTAAAATCATTTTTACAAATCTGTAACAAAAAAATTGTATAATGTAAATCGCTAATAATACACCCATAAACCGGCCTTTACACCGGAAAAAGGGTAATTCATTGATCGGAATAAACATGCTTTACGGAGGTTAAGGATGTCCGCTTCACGAAGAAGTTCTTACTTTGATAACGCAAAATTTATTTTGATTTATCTTGTTGTTCTCGGGCATCTGATCAGCCCGTTCAAAAGCCAGGACAATTTTCTTTTTACTTTGTATACCGTTATTTTCCTGTTCCACATGCCCGCTTTTATTTTGATTTCGGGCTATTTTTCAAAAGGATACAAAAAGAAAGGCCATCTTTTAAAATCGTTCAAAAAAATCCTTGTCCCGTATTTTATTTTCCAAAGCATTTATTCCATTTATTATTACTGTACGGGGGAAGAATCTAAACTGACATTTAATTACTTAGAACCGCACTGGACATTATGGTTTTTGCTCAGCCTGTTCTTTTGTAACCTTTTGCTGCACCTGTTTGCCCGATTCCGCTGGGCAGGCTTGGCGGCGGCATCGGTAATCGGGATCGGGATCGGATATTGGGATGATGCCGGAAGTTACCTCAGCCTGTCCCGGACTTTCGTTTTTTTCCCGTATTTTCTCCTAGGGCATTTGCTTGAGCCGCAGCATCTGCAAAAAATCAGAAATATTCCACATGGCTCGGTGATCGGTATTTTCATCCTGAGTGCCGCGCTGCTGGCCGCCGGATTCTCTTTTCCGAAAGACGCTGTGCCATGGCTCCTTGGCGATACTTCTTATGCCGGCATGGGCGCGGAACATTGGTTTGACGGGCTAATTAGGCTTGGGCAGTATGGCTTAACGATTATTGTTATTCTTGGATTTTTCCTTTTAATTCCGAGCAAAGGCTACAAATGGACCAATATCGGCGAGCGAACGCTGTATGTGTATTTGCTCCACGGATTCATCATTAAAACGATGGAGGTATTCGCCTCCGACAATGTCCTTGAATGGCTTGCAGGCAACTACCTGCTGCTGATCGCCGTTCCCCTCGGCATCTGCCTGTTTCTCGGCAGCTATTATATCCGGAAATTTACCAAACCGATTATTGAACTCCGGTTTTAAGGGAGGATTTATTGCCGGATCTGTTTGATGATTGCGGAATCCGCTCCATGCGTCCTTGGGATCTCGCCTGGACCGCTTGACCCGTGGGAGTACCGCAAACAATAAATTAAACACGTTCTCAAGGAAAAAGCATTCCTGGCTCATGACCCGGGATGCTTTTTTACAAATATTTCCGCTGTACACTTCTCCCGTCATAGCTGAACAGCATCGGTTTTTCTTCCACAACCGTTTCGACGTGAACGTTTCTTCCCCACAACTGGTAAAGATAAGGCAAAACCTTTTCTAAATATTTTAAATCCAGTTCAATTCCTTCATACCAGTTCTTGATATATAGTTCCCCGTTTTTCTGGTAATCGCCGTCCGTTACGGTTAAATACGGGAAGCCGCCGTTAACGCGCATGTTGACCAGCTGATCGCGGACATTTTTCCATTCTTTATCGACCACTTTATAATCCCTGCCCTGTTTCTGGAACAAATACATGTCTTCCCTCGTAACCAATTCTTTCGTCAAATAATTGCGCAAAAATGAAATATCGGATTCAATTTCGCGCACTTCAAAGATTTTTTCACGGCCCGTCCCCGGTTTTACGCCGCGCTTCTTCATCTCTTCCGTTGGGTTGTTCCAGCGTTCTTCAATATCTTCAAAAATTTTGATCCCCAGATAATACGGGTTAATGCCGGTCCTTGATGGCTGCACGACACCTGCGTTTAATTTGGCATATTCAATCGCCTCGTCCGTCGTCAAATCGAGTTCGCGCATAATGCGCTGGTGCCAGAACGATGCCCAGCCTTCGTTCATGATTTTCGTTTCAAGCTGCGGCCAGAAATACAGCATTTCTTCGCGGATCATCGTCATAATGTCACGCTGCCATTCCGTCAGTTCCCGGCTGTACTGCTCAATAAACAGCACGATATCTTTTTCCGGATGTGGCGGGAACTTTTTGGCTTTTTTCGCCGGTTTCTTTTCCGGCTTTTTCTCATCGAGCGCCCATAATTCTTCATACGGTCCCGGCGCCCGCTTTGGTTCCTCTTCTTCCCATTCCTCTTCATCTTCCATCGTCCAACTCAGCTTCGGGCGTATCAGAGAAGGATCAATGTGCTCTTCAATAGCCAGCACCGCATCGATAAATTTTTCCACTTCTCTCTTGCCGTATTTGAGTTCGTAAGCCCGGATTCTTTCCGCCGTCGCCGCCATGCTTTCTACCATATCCCTTTTCGTATTTTGGAAACGGACATTGTTTTTAAAGAAATCGCAGTGCGCGAGTACATGCGCCACAATCAATTTATTTTGGACGAGCGTATTGGAATCAAGCAAAAATGCATAACATGGATTGGAGTTGATGACCAGTTCGTATATTTTGCTCAAACCCAGGTCGTACTGCAGTTTCATTTTGTAGTACTGTTTGCCGAAACTCCAATGCGAAAACCGTGTCGGCATCCCGTAAGCGCCAAATGTATAAATGATGTCGGCCGGGCAGATTTCGTAGCGCATCGGATAAAAATCAAGCCCAAACCCGGACGCGATTTCTGTAATTTCTTCAATCGCATATTGCAGGCTTTCATGATCATTCATGAAATTTTCCTCCCCTTCAAAGTTCACCCTTTTTTCCAATGTATGAACGAAAAGGAAAAAACATGAGGACGTAAAAAAGGATTTTTACTTCAAATAGCTTTGTGAACGTAATTTTCATTCCCGCAAATTCCGCGATCATCAACAGATAAACTTTTTACGGAAAGGAAGCACCATTTAGACAACGCTTTTTACCAATTTTTCAAATGGTCTTGCAATGCATCTAAAGGCCGTTCCAAAGCATTTTTGTGTCCCCTTACAATGCTTCTAAGAACCGTTTCCTTGCAATAATCATATTTAAGCGGCCGTTTTATAAAAATCAGCGTCGGAGCATGTATTTGCCTAAAATACGTTCCAAATGATAACAATCTTATATTTTCCGCCAGCCAACTTTTTCAGCGGGCAAAAACAAAAAAAACACATACACTAATGGTACTCCTTTATGAAATTTGCTTAAACAGAAGCAAATGCATAAGAAAGGGGGAACCGGGATGAATCCCGTTGACTATGACCGCGCCTTATATTATACGCATCGTTCCCAATGGGATAATTTGCTGATCCTCATGGTGCGGACGAAGGATGATTTCCTTTCCAAAAAAATCGAGCATGTCTTGCATGCTTATCATTTTTCACGTGATTATACGGTGATTGAAAGTTGTCTATACGCCTTATTACGGTATATCGACCACGCGAACGAAATGGTGAAATGGAGCGGGGCGGATCCCCTGTTTCATTCCGATGGATGGTAAGCGGAGAGCGGGCCTGTGCGCGCCCTCCGCTTTTCTATTTGTCCAGCTGCGGGCGCTCAGCTGGCGGATTTTACTCCCTCTTCCATGCGATCAGTCAACATCGGTTCGCCTTAAAAGATCACCGTGTTTCCTTTATCTGAGTCAGAGGACTAAAATATCTGTACGCCGATAATCGAGCGCCCTCGCTTTTCTCATTTACATTTTACCCGGCTGGATACTATAATTTACAAAGAAGTATTTTATCAAAAGGAGGCAAAAATTTGAAAGCAACTCAGAGGGAGAATGTTTGGTTTTTTGCCTGGGCCGTTTCCGTGATCGCAATGTTCGGGAGCCTCTATTTTTCGGAAATCAAGGGTTATGAACCATGCGAATTATGTTGGTACCAGCGCATTTTAATGTACCCGATGACCGTATTGATCGGCATCGCGGTTGCCAGAAAAGATTACCGGTTATCCCTGTATACGGCTGTTTTATCCGGAATTGGCATGTTTGTTTCGCTTTACCATTACTGCCTGCAAAAAATTTCCTTTTTTTCGGATAGGCTGCCTGCTTGTGGCCGCATCCCGTGCACAGCGGAATACATCAATTGGTTCGGATTCATTACCATTCCCTTTCTCGCGTTAACCGCTTTTATCCTCATTTTTATCTCAAGTCTTCTCGTTTGGAAGTGGACAAAAACTTCCAGATGAATACTTTTCAATTATGCCGACAGGAGGGCCATCATGAAAAAAATTATACTTTTTTTAGCCATCATCATCGTATTATTTGCTGGAATTGCAGGCATCACAAAGTACCAGCAAAACAAACAGAAAAAGCATAACCCGTATGCAGGCGCAAAAAGCGTCAGCGAATTATCGACCGCGACAAGGGACCAATTGGATAATCCTTTGTACCAAAATATCATTTTGCCGAAGCAGCTGCAAAGCGATTTAAAAGCAGGGAAAGACGTTACGGTCTATTTTTTCATGCCGACATGCCCGCACTGCAAACGGACAACCCCGGTTGTTTCCCCGGTTGCAAAAGATATGGGGATCGATTTGAAAGAATTTAACCTGACTGAATTTGAAAGCGGCTGGGATGAATATAAAATCAAAGCGACACCGACAATTGTGTACTATAAAGACGGCAAAGAAGCCGCCCGTATCGTAGGGGAACATACGAAGCAGGAATTCCGGCAGTGGTTCAGCAAATATGTTAAAAAATAATGCCCGGCACTTCCGGGCATTATTTTTTCAGACGAGCAGGCGGTTGTATGCTTTTTTAAAAATACTGAATGAATCCGTTCTCTTTTCGGCAAACCGGGAGTATGAAAACGGAAAGTGCAAACCGTATTGTTCAAGGGTAAATTTATTAAATTCGAACAGGTTAGCATAATGAAGATCCCGGTTACGGCTATCCGTTTCCAATATGGAAATGATCGTCTGCAGACTGGAAATAATCTGGTATCCTGCTTTTAACGTTCCGATTTGATCAGCCGGGGCGTTCAGGGCAAGTACATGATCCCGCTGAAATCCCATGATTTCCTCATCGGAAAAATAATCAGGAAAAACTTCCGTGAACATATGCTGCACCAATTCCTCAATCTTATCCATTTGGTCTTCCGTAGACGCATAAACAACCTTCACAACAGTCCCACCCTTTTAAAAAAATACGCACTATGTTATGTATGCCAAAAAACGCACCGTATGTGTATTTTTAGAATAACATATGCAAATAGAAAAAAAGCATGGTAAATGTGACCATGCTTGGTTGAAGTCGGCTTGCCGCACCAACGAAAGAGCTTCCCCCCACATGCTTTTCCTGAAATGGGGTAATGTAATAAAAACAAAATGGAACCGGATACATCTATTTATTTTCGACATTCTTCTTTTATATTCGCCTGAAATCAGATAAAATAAAGACGTTTGATAATTTAAAGCATATTAGGAGGCTCAAACATGGTATTTAAAAACAAGAAAGATAAGTTTGCTGTGCTGCTTGGGCATATTTCGACAAACCTCCGGGAAGCCACCAATTACTTTGCCGATTATAAACTTCAGAATACAGATGATTTAAAAATTTTTACCGAAAAAATGAAGGAGTACGAGCGTAACGGGGACACATACGTCCACGATATGATTCTGGAATTGAATGATGCCTTTATTACGCCAATTGAGCGTGAAGACCTGCTTGCTTTAACGAACAGCATGGATGATGTGCTCGATGGAATTGAAGAATGTTCAGGATTATTCGAACTGTATAACATCACAAAGGCTGACGAGTTTATGATTGAGTTTGTCGAAATGATCCGCAATTGTGCCGAAGAGATTGAAAAAGCCATTGATATTGTATTTACAAAAAAACTCGACAAGGTTCGCCCGCACGCCATCAAAATTAAAGAATACGAATCCCATTGCGATGAAATTTTAAGAAAATCTTTAATTCACCTCTTCCAAAATGAATCAGACCCGATCCGCTTAATCAAATATAAAGACCTGTATGAAAATATGGAAGATGTGGCTGACTATTGCCAGACAGTGGCCAACATTCTGGAAACGATTATTATGAAAAATGCTTAAGGAGTCTGACGAATGGATAGCATTTTAGTTTTGACAGTCTTAATTGTGATTTTTGCTTTTGCATTTGATTTCATTAACGGATTCCACGATACAGCAAACGCGATTGCTACCGCCGTCTCGACAAAAGCGCTAAAACCGCGGTTCGCCATTGCCCTTGCGGCTACAATGAATTTCCTTGGGGCGATTTCTTTTACCGGGGTTGCAAAAACCATTACGGAAAGCATCGTCAACCCGTTTACGCTCGCAAACGGTCAGGTCGTCATTTTGTCCGCCCTGCTCGCAGCCATTATTTGGAATCTTGTGACGTGGTATTTTGGTATTCCAAGCAGTTCTTCCCATGCCATTATCGGGGCTATTGCCGGAGCGGCGATTGCTTCTGCGGGATTTCATGTTATCGAATTTCGTGGTTTTATCGGTATTATTGAAGCTTTAATTTTTTCCCCTATCCTTGCTTTTACAGTCGGATTTATTATATACAGCATTTTTAAAGGTTCTTTTAAAAACTTGAACCTTGCCAAAACGAATCGGCGTTTCCGTTTTATCCAAATTTTTACCGCCGCTCTCCAGGCATACACCCACGGGACGAACGATGCCCAAAAATCGATGGGGATTATCACAATGGCTTTGATCACCAATCACTACATCTCAACAAGCGACATTCCGTTCTGGGTTCAGGTCGGCTGTGCACTGGCCATGGGCTTAGGCACCTCAATCGGCGGATGGCGGATCATTAAAACCGTCGGTGCAAACATCATGAAAATCCGCCCGATTAACGGAGTAGCTGCTGATTTGAGTTCGGCCGCCGTTATTTTCGGCGCGACTTACATTCACTTGCCGGTCAGCACAACTCATGTGATTTCCTCTTCCATTCTCGGGGTGGGATCGGCCCATCGTATAAAAGGTGTAAAATGGGATACCGCACAAAGAATGATCGTCACCTGGGTAATTACCCTGCCGATTGCAGCCGCTTTAGCAGCCGTGGTGTATCATATTGTCAATATCTTTTTATAAGGTTCCATTTTGTTCAGGCAGGCGGTCCACCCTGCTTTCCGATCATTCAATTTAACAAATAAAACAAAAGAGCGGAGCGAAAAGCTTGCTCTTTTTTTATTGGACGGTATTGAAATGAGGGTTTTGCAAAAACTATGATAACAGCTGATATTTCACATTTTGTTCAAATCTCCGGCTTATTTTAAAGAAAATAGTTGCAGTGCGTATTTGAAACGAATATTATAGAAAATGTGTTTTTAAAATGTTCGTGTTTTTGGAGGTTTCAATATGTTTAATCTGACAGAAAATGGCACGGATGCCAGAACAGAAATTCTTGCGGGTTTCACCACTTTTTTAACGATGGTGTATATTATAGTCGTTAATCCGGCCGTCCTGTCCAGCACCGGCGTTCCGTTTGACCAAGTATTTATAGCAACGATTATCGGTACGGTTGCCGGCACTTTATGGATGGCCTTGGCTGCCAATTATCCGATTGCCGTAGCACCGGGCATGGGGTTGAATGCGTATTTTGCTTATTCCGTTGTCGGCACGCACGGCGGTATTACATATGTTACCGCATTCGGCGCCGTTTTTGTTGCAGGTATCATTTTCTTTATTTTGTCGCTCACCCCATTCCGAGAAAAATTAGTCGAGGCGATTCCGGACAATTTGCGTTCGGGAATTACCGCAGGAATCGGTTTATTTATCGCTTTTATCGGGCTTCGCAGCGCAGGCATTATTGCCGCGGATAAAACAAATCTGGTCAGGCTCGGCGATCTTCACTCCCCTTCCGCCGAACTTGCCCTCATCGGCCTTGCCGTTACCCTCATCTGCATGGCGCTGAATATCAACGGTGCTTTATTTATCGGCATGGCCATTACCGGGCTGATCGCATATTTTACCGGGCAGCTTTCTTTTGATAAGGGGTTTGTATCGGTACCGCATATGCCGCAGGGACTTGTTGTGGAGCATCCGCTCAAAGCGGTTCTCGATGTGTTTACGCACAGCTTATATGCGGTCGTTTTTTCCTTTTTGCTCGTTACAATTTTTGATACGACCGGCACAATCGTCGGCGTGGCAAAACAGGCCGGCTTGATGAAAGGAAAATCGCTGCCGCGCGCACGGCGGGCCCTATTGAGCGACTCGATCGGGACTGTCATCGGCTCGCTGTTCGGGACAAGCCCGACAAGCGCCTATATCGAATCTTCTTCAGGGGTAGCAGCAGGCGGCAGAACCGGGCTTACTACGCTTGTTGTCGCAGTTTTGTTTATCATTTCCGCTTTCTTCAGCCCGCTTGTCGGAGCGGTTGCAGGGCTTTCCGCGATCACGTCCCCGGCATTGATCATTGTCGGCAGTTTAATGATCGGCAGCATCTCTGACATTAAATGGAGCGAAATTGACGAAGCGTTTCCGGCGTTTTTAATTATTTTGGTCATGCCTTTAACGAGCAGCATCTCGACCGGGATTGCACTTGGCTTCATTTCCTACCCGATATTAAAAATTTTCAAAGGCAACTGGCGCCAGGTTCATCCGCTCGTTTATATTTTCGCCGTCCTTTTCTTTATCCATTTGGCATTTTTGCAATAAAAACGGGACACGGGCTGCCCAATGCCGTTTTGCCGGTATCCGGACAGCCCTTTCCTTTATTCGAACAATCCGCTTTCTTTCCTTTTTTTGCGAAGCGTCCGACAGGCTGCTGAGCGGTTTTTTGCATCCAGACCGAAAATGAGTACGGCCACCCAGTTAGTGGCGGCTTTCCGCATATCAGCAGCATAAATGTTCCATACTTCTACTTCTTTCATAACACCCTTCTCGTGTTGGTGTTATTTTTGCCGATTTCGAATGAAGCCATGTGTACAATAGGCCATGAAAAAAGGCTGCCCGGAAAGCCGATCATTTACAGGCAGCCTAATAAAACGTTAGACTTTTAATGACCACATGAATCGATTTTTTCTTAATCCCGGACTTTAGACGCAATTTAATACCCACCTGACCGAGATTTTCGTTTTAATGCACGTATTACAAACCGCATTCTGCTCCTCACATTTTTCCAAAAACAAGATCAATTTCAGTTTTTAACTGCTTAAGCAGCGGAAAAGCATGATTTCTTCCGATACTGGCTGCGATATTTCTGTAATACCATTCCTGTTTTGCTTTTCCCCGCTTAAAATGGCTCCACACCTTGTCCCCTTCGCGCGCGATATCATCCCGGATGGAACGGAGATTGTCTATTTTATCGGCACAGACGACAAGACAGACCGATTCATCCGCCGTTTTCAAAAAATCAATCGTATGCAGTTTCCGTTCTTCCCACGGCAGGCTTTTGTCCGGCTCGGAACAGCCTTCAACAATGCGGGCAACTGCATCCCCAAACACCGCCTTGATGTCATCCAGTGATACATCCGTATCTTCCACCGTATCATGCAGAAGACCCGCCGCCACGATTTCTTTCCGGCATCCCGCCTCAAGGAGGATCACCGCCACCGAAAAAGGATGAACGATATATGGCAGCTGCACGATTTTCCGGTATTGCCCGTCATGTGCTTTTGCAGCGAAATGAATCGCTCTCTTGACGATATCCAAAGCCTGTCCGCCCCTTTCTATATCATATATAAGGTTATCATGCCAAATGACACTACAGAAGTTCCCATAAACGAATTTGAAAAATTGGTATTTTATGATACATTCGTTATAATAAAACATTTTAACAATACGGGGGTTTGGCATGAGAATCGAAGACATTTACCGGGATTTGCCGCTGCTTGAAACGGACCGTCTTATACTAAGGAAGCTGAAACGCGATGATGTATTGGATTTGTTTGCTTATGCATCGAGAAGCGAAGTTTCAAAATACGTGACATGGGATTCACACCGGTCTGTCCGCGATTCGAAAAATTTTATCGGCTACATCCTCAACCTGTACCGGGAGCACAGAGTCGCGCCGTGGGGAATAGAAGACAAAAAGACCCGACGGCTGATCGGCACGGTTGACTTTGTATGGTGGAAGCCGGACCAGGGGACGGCTGAGATTGGTTATGTCCTTTCTCCGGAATACTGGGGGCGGGGCATCATGACAGAAGCAGTCAAAAAGCTGATTGAATTCGGTTTTGAGCGTATGCGCCTCATCCGCATCCAGGCCCGCTGTTTTGCCGAAAACAAAGCCTCCGCCCGCGTCATGGAAAAAGCCGGCATGACATTCGAAGGCACTTTGCGCAAAGCCATCTATGCAAAAGGAAGGCACTGGGATTTAAAAGTTTACTCCATTTTAAAGGAAGAATATTTTCTTAACGATTCAAATACGAAATCACAAACAACACGAAAAAGATAATGGCAGAAAGAAAGTTGGCTTTCGCCCTGCCGTTTTGCTGGTAGTAAGAAAAAATGCCGAGTCCGATAAAAGCGATGCAGCCGAAACCGCCGAGGGCAAGGAAAAATGTATTGTCCATGGATAAAAAACTCCTTTTCTGTTTCAATAGCCCCATTGTAGCATAATTGGCTGTGCTTGTCTTCTCGCTAAAAAAAATCAACAGGCTGCTTCACCTGTTGACCGCATGTCATGCCAAAGCTTTGTTTTCTTCTTTTGAAAAGAACCATTTCATTGCATGAAATACATCCGCTTTCTGTTTCAGCACGTAATATTTAAATTTTTCATCTTTAATATTTTTATAGGCGGACATAAGTGTGGAATGGCGGTTATACTGGTTGACTTCCCCATAAAAAAACATATTCGATACTTTCATGATTTCCTGCACGAGCTTTACGCACCGCGCATTATCCGAAGTGAGGTTGTCACCGTCCGAGAAATGGAATGGATAAATGTTAAAACGGTACGGGTCATATTTTTCATCAATCAGGCTCAATGCTTTCCGGTATGCCGATGAACAGATTGTTCCACCGCTTTCCCCTTTCGAAAAGAAATCCTCTTCAGACACGACTTTCGCCTCGGTATGGTGGGCGATAAATTCAATATCAACCGTTTCGTATTTTGTCCGCAAAAAACGCGTCATCCAGAAGAAAAAGCTGCGCGCCATGTACTTCTCCCAAATCCCCATACTGCCGCTTGTATCCATCATTGCGAGCACAACTGCCTTTGATTCCGATTTTTCCACTTCATTCCATGTCCGGAATTTAAGGTCTTCCGGCACAATTGGGTAAAAACTTGGTTTTCCCCGCATCGCATTCCGTTTAAACGCGGCCATCATCGTCCGTTTTTTATCGATATTACCCATCAGGCCGGTTTTGCGGATATCGTTGAACTCAATATCTTCCACCGTATTTTCGTCCCGCTCTTTCCGTTTAAGGTTCGGGAGCTCCAACTGGCTGAACAGCGCTTCTTCAATCTCCATGAGGGAAACTTCCGCTTCATAATAATCTTCACCCGGCTGGTCGCCTGCACCCTGTCCTTTTCCCGGGCCCTGCTCAGGGGAACCGTCGCGCGCAATGACATCGCCGATTTGCGTATCGCCCTGCCCCTGGCCGACATGCTTATTTTTATCATAATTGTAGCGGATTTTATATTCATCCAATGAACGGATCGGGATTTTCACAACATCCCTGCCGTCGGACATAATGATACTTTCTTCTGTAATTAAATCGGGCAGATTGTTGCGGATAGCTTCCTGGACCTTTTCCTGATGGCGGACCTGGTCATCATGGCCTTTGCGGTGGAGCGACCAGTCTTCCTGCGAAATGACAAAATGCTTCTGATCCTGCTTATCCATGCTCATCCTCCCTTATCTTTGAAAATCCCTCTGCTTTTATGCGATCAAACCGTCACCAAGTCGGAAAAGATTTCATATACTATTTTGGCTGCAAAAACGGGTTTGACATGAAAACATTTAGATTACTCTATACTATGCAATGGATTGGAATGTTTGACATCTTTCATTGAAAATATGCAAAAGCGTATGCGGGGTTAGAAAAAAGCCGGGCAGATGACGCCCGGCTTCCCGACTGCCGGGTTTTTTTCACCGGTTCAGCAGGCTTCCTACATAGCGCAGCAGTTCATTTGCAGATGTGGAATTATACCCGTAATCATCAATTAAACGAGCAACGACTTCATTGATTTTCTTCAACTGCTGTTCGTCCGGAGTTTTCGTTGAAGTGGTAATCTTGACAACATCTTTTAAATCGGCAAACAGCTTTTTCTGGATCGCTTCGCGGAGGCGGTCGTGCGAATTGTAATCAAACCGTTTTCCTTTACGCGCATATGCCGAGATGCGGATTAAAATTTCTTCACGGAACGCTTTTTTCGCATTTTCGGAAATGCCGATCTGCTCTTCGATCGAACGCATCAGCTTTTCGTCCGGGTTGATTTCTTCGCCGGTGAGCGGATCGCGCATTTTGACTTTGTTGCAATAGGCTTCGACATTGTCGAGATAATTGTCCATCAATGTTTTGGCGGATTCTTCGTACGAATACACAAACGCTTTCTGCACTTCTTTTTTTGCAATTTCGTCATATTCTTTCCGCGCCAAAGAAATAAAGTTTAAATATTTTTCTTTCAGTTCCGGGGTGATCGACGGATGCTGGTCCAGCCCTTCTTTTAAGGACAGGAGCACATCCAGGGCATTGATGGATTTCATTTCTTTCTTAATGATCGTGGAGGAAATGCGGTTGATGACATAACGCGGATCGATGCCGAACATGCCTTCATCCGGGTATTCATTTTTCAATTCCTTTACATCCTGGGAATTGAACCCTTCCACCGCCATACCATCGTACAGGCGCATTTTTTTCAACAGGTCAATACCCGCCCGCTTCGGTTCCCGCAGCCTCGTTAAAATCGTAAACATCGCAGCAACCTTCAGCGTATGCGGTGCAATGTGGACATCAGCGACATCGCTTTCCCGGATCATTTTATCGTAAATTTTTTCTTCCTCGGATACCCTTAAATTATATGGAACCGGCATGACGATGATCCGCGAGTGCAACGCTTCATTTTTCTTATTGGCAATAAATGAACGGTACTCGGTTTCGTTCGTATGGGCAATGATCAGTTCATCCGCGGAAATGAGCGCAAAACGTCCAGCCTTGAAATTGCCTTCCTGTGTCAGCGATAGGAGATGCCATAGGAATTTTTCATCGCATTTCAGCATTTCCTGGAATTCCATGATGCCGCGGTTCGCCTTGTTCAGTTCCCCGTCAAAGCGGTAGGCGCGCGGATCCGATTCCGAACCGTACTCTGCAATCGTCGAGAAATCAATGCTTCCTGTCAGATCGGCAATATCCTGGGATTTTGGATCAGAAGGGCTGAATGTGCCGATCCCGATCCGTTTGTCTTCGGAGAAGAAAACCCTTTCGACAAGCACTTCTTCGATCCTGCCTCCATACTCTTCCTCAAGCCGCAGCATATTTAAAGGGGACAAATTCCCTTCAATCCGGATGCCGTACTCCTCATAAAAATCATCCCGCAAATGCTGCGGGATCAAATGAAGCGGGTCTTCGTGCATCGGGCATCCCTTGATGGCGTAAACAGCGCCCTGCTCGGTGCGCGAATAAGCTTCAAGGCCCCTTTTAAGCATCGTGACAAGCGTCGATTTACCGCCACTGACAGGCCCCATCAGCAGTAAAATCCGTTTTCTCACATCAAGCCTTTTGGCGGCCGGATGGAAATACTCTTCCACTAATTTTTCAAGTGCCTCTTCCAAGCCGAATAACTGGTGGCTGAAAAACCGGTATTTCTTTACTCCATCAACTTCTTCCACGCCGGCGTCTTTAATCATATTGTAAACTCGGGAATGAGCAGATTGTGCAATCCATGGCTTTTCTTTCAAAAGGGCCAGATAATCCCTGAACGTTCCTTCCCATTTCAACTTTTCCTCTTCTTCACGGTAGTTTTCCAGCTTTTTCAGAATATCCATTTAGTACCTCCCCTTGTCATCTTGTTGAAGAGACGTTTATATAATCTATGCACCCAAGCCCGCGAACATGATAAAAAGAGGCAATACCCTATTTTTGGGGGAAGTTTGCAGCAAATAAATGAAAATTTTAAATCTGTACATATTTCAATCAAATAGACTATAATGGAATTCAAAGAAGGAAAAAATCAGGGGGGAATGTCCAGTTGAAAACGATCCTCATTGCATTGGTAGCGATTTCATTCCTGGGTGCAATTTTTACTGCCGGATACGAGGAAAAAGGGGAAAACTTTCGGGAAGAATAAAAGTGCGGCCCGTGTCAATAGGGCCGTACTTTTATTTTAACCCTGGATAATGCTGCTGCCGCAATGCTTCGTACACTAAAATGGCGGCTGTATTGGAAAGGTTGAGCGACCGCACTTTGTCCGTCATCGGGATGCGGAGACAGCGGTCCTTGTTTTTTTCGATCAAACCTTTCGGCAGCCCGGAAGTTTCGCGGCCGAACATGAAATATAAGTCTTTTTCCGAGTCGCTGAAATCAAAATCGGTAAAAAACTTTTCGCCGAATGTTTCAATAAAATATATTTCGCCGCCTTCGTTTTTTTCAAAAAACTCTTCCAGGGAATCATAATAAATAATATTCACGTACTTCCAATAATCGAGCCCCGCCCTTTTCAGCATTTTATCATCCGTTGAAAAGCCAAGCGGGCGGATTAAATGGAGCGTTGTCCCGGTCCCCGCACATGTCCGCGCGATATTGCCCGTATTGGCGGGAATTTCAGGCTGGTATAATACAACATGCAAGCTCAAATTTTGTCACCTCGGGACTTATTATATCACGTTTTTTCAGCTGTCATCTTCGATTGTAAAAAACTTGTACCGGATATTAGGCGTATAAGCGGATGAATCTTCATACGTCCAGTATCGCTTCCGGCTATTTGTTGTATGAGCATTGACAAGCGGCATGCCGTAATAATCGTAACCGGTCACGATCAACGAATGGTCGAAGCGGCCGTCCCCCTGGAAGTCTATGCAAATAACATCCCCATACTTTAACTCCTGCGGCGAGGACACCTCTTTTGCCCGCAATCCTGCCTTAGAATATTGCAGATACGTTTTAAAAGAATGGGCAACCGTCCAGCTGTAGCTCCAATTATTGTTTTGCATCCACCAACCCTTGTTCCGGTCCGGATATCCCCGCATTGGCGCCCCACCGGCATGGAGACACTGCGAAATAAAATTCGTGCAGTCATCCGTAAACGATTTATACGCCGGATTAAAGCTGTTCCACCACTTTTCCGCATACTGGACAGCTTTTAGCCTGTCATACACATACGGAATCCGCACATCAACGTTTTCCGCAGCCCGCATCTCCCCAATATCCGGATTTTTTCCATGGAAGTCCGGATATGCGGGAACCATCTCTTCATCTTCATAAAGGCGTCCTTCGTAAAAGGAAGCCCGCCTTTCCTCCAGCGCTTCTTCAATATAAAAAGTGCTTTTTTGTTTAATGACATACTGCATATGCACCTGATAATAAAGAAAGCTGTGGCTGCCTTTCTGTTCGGTCCGGGTGACCTTTGCATCCGCCTTCACTTTAACAATGCCTGCATTTCTTTTTGCAAGCTGGGCCTTTTTCTGTTCGATATCTTCAAACTCCCGATCTATCCCGCGTCCGATAAGATGGGCCAGCCGGTTTTCTAAATGCGCCTGGACTTGTTCTTTCACACAAAATCCCCCTCTCCCCATCACTATATGTCGTAGAAGGAGGGTCAATCAGTCCATTTCGAAAAATGCCAACCCTTTACGGATTTCCTCCAGTGCTTCCGGATCTTCTTCTTTGTTCTGCGCCACAAGCAACGCCCCTTTCGCTTCTTCCCCGCCAATTTTCCCGAGCGCCCAGCCGGCCGTCCCGCGGATTACCGGGCGCGGATCTTCATGCAAAAGCCGGATCAGTTCCGGCACGGCACTTTCTTCTTTAAAATGGGCAAGTGCAACGATGGCATTGCGCTGGATCGGCTTTTTGCCGCGCCAGGCTCCGGCAACATGGCCAAACAGTTCCTTAAATTCCCGGTTGCTTAAACGAAGGATCGGTTCAAGTAGCGGCTTGGCCACTTCAGGTTCCGGTTCCATTTCTTCGTGAAAATGGAAATCCATGCCTTTATTTTTCGGGCAGATGGTTTGGCATGAATCACAGCCGTACACACGGTTCCCGATTTTCACCTTAAACTCGTCTTCCAAAAAATCTTTTGTTTGCGTCAAATAGCTGATGCAGCGTTTCGCATTGATTTGTCCGGCCGAAACAAGCGCGCCGGTAGGGCATACGTCCAGGCATTTCCGGCAGTCACCGCACTGGTCTTCCAAAGGGGTATCCGGTTCAAACGGAATGTTCGTAATCATTTCCCCGAGGTAAACGTACGAACCGAACTCGGGGGTGATAATCGCGCAGTTTTTTCCGCTCCAGCCAATGCCTGCCCTCTCGGCAACCGCCCTGTCTGCGAGCTCGCCGGTATCGGTCATCGATTTACAGCGCGCACCTTCCACTTTTTCCTTGAGAAAAGCTTCGAGCTTCGCAAGCTTCTCCCTTAAAATCGTATGGTAATCCTCCCCCCACGATGCCCGGCAAAAAATACCGCGCCGTTCACCTTTTTTCCCTTTCGGCGGATTTTTCATTTTTGAAGGGTAAGCGAGCGCAATTGCAATGATTGACTGTGGGGAATCAAAAATCAAAGAAGGTGTCACCCTTTTTTCAATGTCCTTTTCTTCAAAACCGGACTGATAGCCAAGCTCCTGTTGGCGGATCAGCCGCTGTTTCATTTCGGTAAATGGATCGGGGGAAGCAAATCCGATTTTATCGATCCCAATTGTTTTACTAAATACAATGACTTCCTTTTTTAATTCGGCTACATCCATGTTTTCACCTCCTGGGTAAATTCCAATTTATGTAAATTCCCGCTTATTGGCACAATAAAAAACGCAACACCCCGCCCGTCTTCCGGACGAAACACTGCGTTCAAAGCAATCCAGCTTCTCATAAAAATGATATGCAATATTATAATAAAAGAAAGTGTCATATGTAAAGGCGTTTGCTTGTTTCACACGGAATGAAAAAGGATATGAAGTAAAAGAAATCATTTTGAATGTTTTCCTAACTTATATTGAAGGAAAAAGTCCAAAGGAAGATACTCTTTGTTTTTTTAATTCCCGAAAAACCGTTACATCTTCAACCTTCCGGGTAATGTAATGGAAAATCTATATTAAAGAAGGAGTGAGGGGATTGTGTGGCGAGATTATAAAACTTTCGCCCGGTTTTTTTGCCGTGATGAACCCGCTCGGCAATATTCCAATTTTTATTTCATTAACCGGCGGATACACCGTGAAAAATAAGCGAAATTCACAGGACGAGTCTGTAAAAAAATCCGGTGCCATGTGCGGGCACCGGATTTTTTTAACCGTTAAACGCTTCTGTCAAAACCGGAACAATTTGTTTTTTGCGAGATACGACACCTTTTAACGTTGCCGTATTATTTTCGAGCTTCACATTGTACGCTTTTTCGACAATATTAGCCGATTTTCCGAGGGCAAGCCCGACGGAATCATTCGTTAAGATGTCCGTCACAACAAACAGGAACAGGTCGAGACCCCTGTTTTCAATTTCGGATTGGATGGCCTGCTCGAGTTCCGCCTGTTTTACAAACACATCATTCGTGTCGACCGCATTGACTTGGGCAATGACGACTTTATGTCCGGCCATGTCGAATTCTTTTGCATCTAATAAAATGAGCTGTTCAACCGTTTTGTCGCTCAAATCAGCGCCGGCTTTCAGCATTTCCAGACCATATGTATTCGCATCAACACCGGCAATTTCCGCCAGTTCTTTCGCTGCCTTCACATCTTCTTCCGTGCACGTCGGAGATTTAAACAGCAGGGAATCGGAAATGATGGCGGAAAGCATCAATCCGGCTGTTTCTTTGCGGATTTCAACGCCGTTTTCTTTATATAATTTATTTAAAATTGTCGCCGTGCAGCCGACCGGTTCCGCGCGGTAATAGAGCGGGTCGCTTGTTTCAAAATTGGCGATGCGGTGATGATCGACAACTTCCAAAACACGCACATTTTCGATATCATCGACGCTTTGCTGGCGTTCGTTATGGTCAACGAGAATGACGTTTTTTACTTCATTTGCGACCGATTGGACAAGGCGCGGTGCTTCCGCATGGAACGTTTCCAAAGCGAATTTCGTTTCATTGTTCAGCTCCCCTAAACGGACCGCTTCCGCTTCGACACCTAATTTTGTTTTTAATTCTGCATACGCAATGGCTGAACAGATTGCATCAGTATCCGGATTTTTATGCCCAAAAACAAGTACTTTTTCCATTCTTTTGCTCCTTTTCTTTGAGAATTAAAGGCTCGCGCGGCGGGATCCGCCACAGACATTACTATTATAAAGCATTTCCGGCAATTTTTTAAACTCTGTATTGGTGCTTTGGGAAAACATATCGGAACCATCCTCATCCGTCCGGCATAAATTATTACGGTTAAAAATGAGGAGGGAAACCGATGTATTATGACCCATACGATTATGAAATCGGATATAGAAATGTACAGCCAGGAGCCGGAAATCCGCAGCAGGCGGTTTTTCTTGCCAACCTGATTCGGGCAATTAACGGCGAATACAGTGCGATTGCCTGCTATGAACAGATTGCGCGCAGAGCCCCGTCACCCCAATTCCGCGACATCATCATGGAAATCCGTGATGACGAAATCCGGCATTTTCAAACGTTTTCGGGATTTTACACCAATATCACAGGCACAAGGCCGCAGCCAAAAATCAATGAGCCGTGCCCGCCCACTTATACGGGCGGTTTGGAATTTGGGGTAAAAGACGAGCAAAATACCGTCGATTTTTACAGGAAAATTGCCAATTCAGTACAGGATCCTGTGATGAAAATGGCGTTTGAAGATGCCGCAAAAGACGAACAGCACCACGCTGTCTGGTTTCTTTACCTGCTCATGAAAGTCCGCTGACCCCAAGCGGATGCCGTTTGGGGTCTTTGGGGTCACACCCCGGACAAAAATTCCCGGATGACGCGCACATACGCTTCCGGCTCTTCCAAATACGGCTGGTGGGAACTGTGCTCAAACACATGGAACTTGGCCCCCGGAATACACCTGCTGTAAGCTTCTACCGTTTCCGGCACCGCTTCATCATAACGGCCGCATGTAAACAGGGCAGGCGGCCTGTAACATCAAAAGTTTTCAAGTTACCGGTCGGGTAAAATTCCGACGGCCCCCACATGGTCACGTACACTTCTTCATTTGGCTGCGCAAATTCCGATTCCAATTCTTTCGGCTTTTCATCAAGCCGGTTTACAAATTTTTCATAACAAACTTTCATTACTTCTTTGTACTCTTCTGAATCCGTCCTGCCTTCCCGCTCACAGCGCGCCAACGTTTCCTGCACATCAACGGGTAGCTGCTTCCGATGCTCATCCTGGTCTTTTTTCCACTGCACCACACTTAAGCACGGCCCTGAAAAAATAATACTTTTTACACCTGCAGGTTGCTCCAGCAAATAACTTGCAGCAAGCATTGTCCCCATGAATGGCCGAGGATGTGCACTTCTTTTAAATTGAGCGCCTCCCGTACCTGCCCAAGCTCTTCCGTAAATCTTTCCAGTTTCCAAAGCACGGATCATGGGGCCGGTCCGATCTCCCGGAACCGAGCTGGTCGTAAAAATGACGAGCCGTTCATCCCCAGCGCTTCCAGGGCCAGCATCGGCATATGTGTTCCCCCCGGCCCGCCGTGCAGCACAATAAGCGGCGTTTTATTCCCTGTGCTCGTTTTTTTGTAATACACCCTGCCTCCGGTGACATGGACAAATCTTTCTTTCATTGGAAACACCCTTTCATTTTAAAACGTCTCTTTTACCAGTTTACAATATGTCAGGCTGGATATTTTTCATTGAATTGGTTAAAATACAAATTGCTGGGTAAAACATAGTAAGACACTTAGAATTATATTTTGTAAATGGGAGTTGACATCATGGGCAAATACATTAAATGGCTGGCTGTTGCTTGTTTGCTGCTTGCATTAACCGCGTGCGGAAACAACACAGACAACCAGAACGTATCAAAATCAAACGACTTATATGACCAAATCAAAAAGAAAGGCGTCCTCCTGATCGGAACGGAAGGAACATACCCGCCTTTTTCTTACCACGAGAACGGTAAACTAACCGGGTATGATATCGATGTTGCAAAGGAAGTCGCCAAACGGCTCGGATTAAAAGCTGAATTTAAAGAAACACAGTGGGATGCGATGTTCGCAGGCCTCAACTCAAAACGGTTTGATATGATCGCAAACCAGGTCGGCATCCGCCCCGACCGTGAGAAAAAATATGATTTTTCAACACCTTACACGGTTTCAAAAGCGGTTGTTATTGTCCGAAAAAACAATACGGATATTAAGTCTTTCACTGATTTAAAGGGCAAAAAAACGGCGCAGTCGCTCACCAGCAACTATGCTGACATCGCCAAACAAAACGGCGCCCAAATCGTGAGCGTTGAAGGTTTTAACCAGGCAATCCAGCTTCTGACTTCAAACCGCGTGGAAGCGACAATCAACGATTCATTAACTTATCTGGATTATAAAAAACAAAAACCGGATGCGCAGATCAAAGTTGCCGCCACAGCAAATGATGCCGGCAAAACCGCCTTTATGTTCCGGAAAAATTCCGGAAAATTGGTGGATAAAGTCAATGATGCTTTAAACGATATGAAAAAAGACGGCACATTAACAAAAATATCAAAGAAATGGTTTGGTGAAGATGTATCTCAATAATCTGGGGTTTATCAGCAATGAACAGCTGCAATTAGCACAAAGTTCCCTTCTGCCGATGGTGAAGGGAGCTTTATATTATACCATTCCTTTAACTTTGATTACATTCTGCATCGGCCTCGTACTGGCACTTGTCACCGCGCTGGCGAGAATTTCAAGCATAAAGCCGCTGCAGTGGATTGCGCGTGTTTATGTTTCGGCGATCCGCGGTACGCCATTGCTTGTGCAATTATTTATCATCTTTTACGGGCTGCCGTCCGTCGGGATCACGATCAATCCTTTTCCTGCCGCCATCATCGGCTTCTCGCTTAATGTCGGTGCGTATGCATCCGAAATTATCAGGGCTGCGATTTTGTCAATCCCAAAAGGGCAGTGGGAAGCTGCCTATGCAATCGGCATGAATTATATGCAGGCGCTCAGAAGGATCGTGCTGCCGCAGGCCGTCCGCGTATCGGTACCGCCGCTGTCGAATACGTTTATCAGCCTTGTAAAAGATACCTCTTTGGCTTCCCTGATTTTGGTGACCGAATTATTCCGGAAAGCGCAGGAAATCGCCTCTACGACATATGAATTTATGCTGCTGTATGTGGAAGCCGCTCTCCTGTATTGGGCCATTTGTTTTATTTTATCCGTCATCCAGCAAAAAATTGAAGGGCGTTTTGACAAATATGTCAGTAGGTAAGGGGGGCTAACATTGATCACAATTGAAAATTTGCATAAACAATTCGGCAGCCTTGAAGTGTTAAAAGGCATTAACCTTAAGGTTGAAAAAGGGAAAGTAGTTGTCATTATCGGTCCGTCCGGTTCCGGCAAAACGACGCTGCTCCGTTGTCTGAATGCGCTTGAAGTCCCTTCGAAAGGCACAATCCAAATCGGCGGTTTAAAAATCGATTTTTCCCAACCCGCCGATAAAAAAGCGATCTCGGCTTTGCGCAGAAAATCCGGCATGGTATTCCAGCAGTACAATCTTTTTCCGCATAAAACGGTGCTGGAAAATGTGATCGAGGGCCCTGTGATTGTAAAAAAAGAAAACCGGCAGGCAGCGGTACAAAAAGCAGAGACACTGCTCGAGAAAGTAGGCCTGCTTGATAAAAAAGATGCGTATCCGTTCAGTTTATCCGGCGGGCAGCAGCAGCGCGCCGGCATTGCCCGCGCCCTTGCAATGGAACCGGAAGTGATGCTCTTTGACGAACCGACGTCCGCGCTCGATCCGGAATTGGTCAGCGGCGTGCTGAACGTAATGAAGGAACTGGCTGAAGAAGGTATGACGATGGTCGTTGTCACCCATGAAATGCGGTTTGCGCGGGAAGCAGCGGATGAAGTCATTTTTATGGATCAGGGCGTTATTGTCGAGCAAGGCAGGCCGGAAGAGTTGTTTGGAGATCCAAAACACGGGCGCACAAGGCAATTTCTGCAGCTGATACAAAGTTAATGGAAAAAGGGGCTGTGCCAATTAAAATTGGACAGCCCCGTTATATTTGATATAAAAGATTTTGGTTTTCTTTTGCGGCCCCCGTAAAGATACACTTTATCCGATTTATGACTTGAAATGTCTTTTCAGCCATTTTAACCGTGAATCTTTGCTAAAATTTTTACTCCGAATCAACCTTTAGAAACCTTATAAGAACTGTTTTGTCAAAATTTTATATCTTGATTTATCTTTTAAATTTCAAACATTATTTTTCCGCTGAAAAATTTGATACCGTTTTTGTTTCAATCACGGTAACAGAAGCTTTATCTTTTTTCTTAGAGGTTAAGAAAGCGTACATTGCGCCGACAAATACGCCGCCGCCGATCATATTGCCGATTGTCACAACCCCCAAGTTATGGAGAATACCAGCCAGTGTGATCGTATCCGGGTGCGGTGCTGCCAAGGATAACGAGAACAATACCATATTGGCAATGCTGTGCTCGTAGCCGGAAATGACGAATCCGAACACAAGAAGCATCATCGAAGCAATTTTTGTGCCGTCGCCTTTTACATTGATCGGCACCCAGAAAGCCAAACATACGAGCCAGTTACAAAGAATAGAGCGAAATAGCATTTGTGTAGTGGTCAAACTGATTTTTCCACTGACAACTGTCATTAAAAACTGGCTGTTTTCCGTATCGGCATAAAGCCCGGTATAATGAATGAACAAACCGAAAATCGCGGCGCCGATAATATTGCCGGCGTATGTTGCCGCCCAGTTTGCCAGTGCATCTTTCCATGTAGTTGCTTTTTTCAGCGTACTCATCGAAAACATCATCGTATTTCCGGTGAAAAGCTCTCCGCCGCCGAACATAATCAAAACGAGTGCTGCGCCGAAAAAGATCGAACTCATAAAAGAAGTAACTGGCGATTTTGCATCAAAAAACGGCTCTGCAAGGCGATAACAAATAATGATGGCGAAACCGATAAACATACTTGCCAGAGCTGCTTTTGTCACATAACGGAGCAGCGATTCTTCCAACACTTTTTTCTTATTGAGTGCCATTTGAATAACCGAATCAACGGCTTCGTACATAAATAACCATCTCCATCGTGAAGTATTTAATTGTGAATTCTGTCACAAACAACTGCTTTTCTATCATATCGCCATTTCTCCTATTTGTGTATGTATAAATTTTGAACGTTTATGAAGCGATTTCACCAAAGCTGGACAAGCCGAAATGCGGATGCCCCGCGTTCAGACAGACAAATAGGGGGCTGTCCCAAACAACTTCATTTCTAAGTAGACATCACTATACACGAAAATGAGTATTGGCTGGCCTGTAGCCTAAATTATTTCATTATCGTAAATAATGGAATAAGCAGGTTACAGGCCGTAGCTTTTTTGATGGATTAAAACCCGTGTCCCAAAAAGCACGGATGATTACAAACAGCGACGGAGGATCAGGGTATAGACATTCGTGGGAGGAAAAAGTGAAGTGAAGGAACAGGTTAAAAAAGCGATAAATACCCGTGATTTAGGCAGGTTTATATTGCATTTAGATACCTATAAAAGTACATTGGCGGATGAGAAGCATCTCAAAAAACCAAGGAGTTCCGTACTTATATCCCAAAAGAACTAGAAACGCATTTTTGACTGGAGAGAGAAAGTGGAAAATGTGCCGGGCGGTGCCAGAGAATCCAACCAAAGGCACATCTGGGGGATGCATTGGAGCAAAGAAGGCGGGGAAGCCATGGTTAAAATAACAAGGAATGCTCAACCAACCGGACATTAAGAAATGCTTATCTGAAACACCAAACAAGAAGCGCAAGAAAGCAGCGCGAATAGAAGCAAGCTGTAAAACCCGCCCAGCTGCTTAAACAGCCTGTACGCCCGTCAATCGGTGCAAAACAGGGATCAATCAGCCTGTATACAAGCACTGTATCAGCAATAGGGAATTTAAGCAAGATATTTAGGTTTTTCACCTGGATAAGGGGCAATCCCAACATCCTTTAAAAAGCTGGGAATATAAATGATCGCTAATTTCTGAGACTTCTGCGGGAAAAGCGAGCCGGGCGAGACCCAGTGTGCTTGAGGGACGAGCGAGGAGGCTCGCGACGCGTGCGGAAAGCGAGTAAATTTCGCGATCATCATATGCCCGGTTTAACTGCTTTTGGGATTGCCCCTTATCCAGAGAAGCAAGCAAAGCGCTGTAGCCAAAAGCGTACAAAGAGTGTCTGGAAATCACTGATTTTTAAACGATGTCGAGAAAAACTTGACACATACAATATACAGAGAAAATACAAAAAACCGCCTTTTCCATTATAATGTAAGTGTCTAGCAAACATTGAATGGAGGCGGTTTTTTTGAGTAACTTTTCAACTACCTTTATTGATTATAACAGAAGAGATGTCCCTTTATTTGTTCTATTTTTTATAATATTTACATTGCAGCCGCAATAATGGCTTCGACTTCTTTTTGCGTCGGTTTGCGCGGGTTTGTGGCCGCGCACGCATCCTGCATCGCATGCTTGGCGAGGATTTCGATGTCTTCTTCTTTTGCCCCGAGTTCCTTGAAGCCTTTCGGAATGTTCAGTTGTTCCGCCAGCCTTTCGATTGCTGCAATCGCTTTTTCCGCCGCTTCTTGTACGCTTAATCCTTCTGTCCTTTCGCCCAATGCCGCGGCAATGTCCGCAAATCTTTCTTTCCGCGCAATCAGGTTGAACCGGCAGACATGCGGGAGTAAAATGGCATTGCAGACACCGTGCGGCAAATTATAAAAGCCGCCGAATTGGTGTGCAATCGCATGGACATAACCCAAAGACGCATTGTTGAATGCCATGCCGGCCAGATACTGCGCATATACCATTTGTTCGCGTGCTTCGATGTCGTGTCCGTTTGCGACAGCCCGCGGCAAATATTTCGGGATAATTTGAATCGCTTTAATCGCGCATGCATCCGTAATCGGCGTTGCTGCCGTCGAAACATACGCTTCAACCGCGTGCGTCAATGCATCAAGGCCGGTTGCAGCGGTCAAAGATGGCGGCATACCAACCATTAACAACGGATCATTGATTGATAAAACCGGCGTTACATGTTTATCAACAATCGCCATTTTTACTTTTCGGCTCGTATCGGTAATAATGGTGAATTTCGTCATTTCACTTGCGGTTCCGGCTGTCGTGTTAATGGCAACTAAAGGCACCATCGGCTTTTCGGAACGGTCGAGCCCTTCATAGTCATGGATTCTGCCACCGTTCGCCACGACAAGTCCGATCCCTTTCGCACAGTCATGCGCGCTGCCGCCGCCAAGCGAAACGATCGAGTCGCATTTTTCTTCCTCATATACTTTTAACCCGTCTTCCACATTTTTATCTGTCGGGTTTGGTTCGGCTTTTGGGTAAATAGCCACTTCTAGGCCGGCTTCCTTGATGTACTTTGCAATTTTATCAGAATACCCAAGCTGATGAAGTCCTGCATCTGTTACAATTAGCGGCTTACGGCATCCAAGATTTTTTAGACTGATTCCAATGTCTTCAGCTGTTCCCTGCCCAAATAAGTTTAAGGTAGGCATTTGAAAATCAGTACGCAATCCTGTCAACATCTTTACCACTCCTTTGTGTAACTGCTTTCATAAATTACTATACAGCAATCGCTTTCATTAGGATGTGTCCAATTTGTGAAACATTGAACATTTTCCTTCAAAGTTTTCCAATTAAAAAATTTCTATTCAGAAAACAAATATTGTGAAATAATGAGCAAATTGTTTTATAACAGTTCAGACTCGTTTCTTCCTATTATATATCTATTGGCAGATAATTTGAACATTCTTTGAAAACTGCATTTTTTCGCGGAAAAATGTGAGCGATATCACTATCTTTTTTTTGAATGACATGCTATGATGAAAGCGTATTAAGGAATGCTCACTAATGAGCAAATAACTTCATCCATTTTTTTAGGCACTATGTTGAAGTCTTACTACAAGGCTTGAAGGAGGCCCATTCAAATGACTGAACAATTGCTTACAAAAGCACCACTCAGCAAAGAACAATGGAAAGGCTTTAAAGGCGGCAACTGGCAAAATGAAATCGACGTTAGGGATTTTATCCTGAAAAATGTAACCCCTTACGAAGGCGATGAAAGTTTCCTCGCCGGCCCGACAGAAGCTACATTGAAATTATGGAATCAAGTCATGGAATTATCCAAGCAGGAACGCGAAAAAGGCGGCGTTCTTGATATGGATACGAAAGTTGTTTCTACCATCACTTCACACGCACCTGGATATTTAAACAAAGAGCTTGAAAAAATTGTCGGTCTGCAAACAGACAAACCATTAAAACGCGCTTTGATGCCATTTGGCGGCATCCGCATGGCGGAAAATTCCTTAAAATCATACGGCTATGAAATCGATCCGGAAATCAAACATATTTTTACGGAATGGCGGAAAACACATAACCAAGGCGTATTCGATGCTTATACTCCGGAAATCAAAATGGCGCGCCATGCCGGAATCGTTACAGGACTTCCGGATGCATACGGGCGCGGCCGCATCATTGGCGACTACCGACGTGTTGCATTGTACGGGGTTGACTATTTAATTGAGCAAAAGAAAAAAGACTTCGATTTAATCGGAAACGGCGTCATGACGGAGGACGTCATCAGGGAACGCGAAGAACATTCCGAACAAATTCGCGCTTTGCAAGAATTGAAACAAATGGCCCAAAGCTACGGATTCGATATTTCCGAACCGGCTTCAAACGCCCGCGAAGCTTTTCAATGGCTGTATTTTGCATACCTTGCCGCCATTAAAGAACAAAACGGTGCAGCGATGAGCTTGGGCCGCACCTCCACTTTCCTTGATATTTATATTGAAAGGGATTTGAAAAACGGTGTCCTGACAGAAAGGGAAGCGCAGGAACTCGTTGACCATTTCGTCATGAAACTCCGCCTTGTCAAATTTGCAAGGACCGAAGAATACAACGAACTATTCAGCGGCGACCCGACATGGGTTACGGAATCGATCGGCGGGATGGCACTGGACGGCCGCACGCTCGTTACAAAAAATTCGTTCCGCTTCCTGAATACGCTCGACAACTTAGGCCCTGCGCCTGAACCGAACTTGACCGTGCTGTGGTCGACAAAACTGCCGGATAAATGGAAACAATATTGCGCGAAAATGTCAATTAAAACGAGCGCCATCCAATACGAAAACGATGACTTGATGCGTGAAGAATACGGCGATGATTACGGTATTGCCTGCTGCGTATCGGCAATGCGGATCGGCAAACAAATGCAATTCTTCGGCGCCCGTGTAAACTTGGCAAAAGCTTTGCTGTATGCCATTAACGGTGGCATTGATGAACGACTGAAAGTCCAGGTTGCGCCTCCTTACCGGCCGATTACTTCAGAATATCTGGATTATGATGAAGTTATGGAAAAATACGACCGGATGCTTGACTGGCTTGCAGGCGTATACGTCAATGCAATGAACATCATCCATTACATGCATGACAAATATTCTTATGAACGGCTTGAAATGGCGTTGCATGACCGCAAAATTTTGCGCACAATGGCATTCGGCGTTGCCGGCCTGTCCGTTGCAGTTGACTCTTTAAGCGCAATTAAATATGCGAAAGTCAAAGTTATCCGCGATGAAAACGGCCTTGCGGTTGACTATGAAGTCGAAGGTGATTTCCCGAAATACGGCAACAACGACGACCGTGTCGACGAAATTGCTGTAAACCTTGTAAAAACGTTCATGGAAAAACTGAGAAAACATCCGACTTACCGCAATTCGGTTCCTACTTCTTCTATCTTGACGATTACTTCAAACGTTGTATACGGAAAGAAAACGGGAAGCACACCGGATGGAAGGAAAGCCGGAGAACCGTTTGCGCCAGGCGCCAACCCGATGCATGGCCGCGATACGCATGGTGCAGTCGCCTCGCTGAGCTCTGTTGCGAAACTGCCTTATAAATATTCGCTGGACGGCATTTCCAACACGTTCTCCATCGTGCCGGAAGCTCTCGGACATGAAGAAGATACACGCGTATCCAACTTGGACGGCATGTTGGACGGTTATATGGCGAAGAAAGCGCATCATCTGAACGTCAACGTCTTGCATCGTGAAACATTGCTGGATGCAATGGATCATCCGGAAAAATATCCGCAATTAACGATCCGTGTATCCGGATATGCAGTTAATTTCATTAAACTGACAAGGGAACAACAATTGGAAGTCATTAACCGTACATTCCATGAAATGATGTAATCGATAAAAACAAAGGGCGGCATGCACTCCATGCCCCCTCCCCTTTTTTGAAGCCTGAACTTGTGGAAGTCCAGAAATCTAAAAGAAGGATTTGATTTTTATGAAAATCTCAACGAGTATTCATTCGACCGAATCATTTGGAACCGTCGACGGCCCTGGAATCCGCTATGTCGTATTCACGCAAGGCTGCCCGTTGCGATGCAAATTTTGCCATAACCCGGATACTTGGAAAATAAACGAAGGCAAAGAAATGACCGTAGATGAAATTATGAAAGACGTGCAGGACTATTTGCCTTTTATCGAAGCTTCCGGCGGCGGCATTACAGTCAGCGGCGGCGAGCCTTTGCTGCATATCGATTTTCTGATCGAACTGTTTAAAGCATGCAAGGAGATTGGCGTCCATACGTGCATTGATACAGCAGGCGGAAATTTTTCCCACAGCACGCGGTTTATGAAAGGCCTGGATGAATTGATGAAATATACGGATCTTGTATTGCTGGACATAAAACATATTGACCCCGAAAAGCACAAATGGCTGACGGGCATGTCTAACGAGCATATTCTTGATTTTGCCCACTATCTGTCTGATAAACACATCCCGGTATGGATCCGCCACGTGCTCGTTCCGGGTGTGGATACCGATAAAGATTTGTATAAAACATCCGATTTCATCCACTCGCTTCCAAACGTTGAAAAAATCGAAATCCTTCCGTACCACAAGTTGGGCGTATACAAATACGAAGCTCTCGGCATCGACTATCCTTTGAAGGGGATCGAGCCGCCGACAAAAAAAGAAGTGGCACATGCAGAGTATATTTTAAAACGGGAGTTTGAAACCGTAAAGTAAACCGAAAAAGTGCCGGTGTACAGAACACCCGGCACTTTTTCATTACGGCTTCAGTACGACTTTAATGCAATGATCTTCATGGTCGTTAAAATTTTATACGCATCGCTAGCTTTGCCGAGCAATATTTTATGGGTGACAATTTCATTCTGGTCAAACTTTTTTCTCCAAATATCGATAAAAAGTTTCGTCATGTAGTAGAGAGCAGGCGCCTGCCCCATTTTTAATGTAATATTTCGTCCAAACAACCTGCCGAGCGGAGACGCATTATAAATCGACCCACCTATACACACTTGTCAGCTGGATCGTGCCGAATTTGCGGTCCGCTTCCATTGCAATCTGGATGGCACTGATCGTCCCGCCCTGAAGCTTGAGTTTCTGTTCAATCGCTTCAATTGCCGATTTTTTCCGTCCATACCGGCACAGTCAATGACCACATCCGGCCCGACTTCTTCGACAATCCCCATTGGTTCATGTCCGATGATAAATCCCGGCCGGACCGGCAATGTGCCTTTATAAATATGAAAATCCGACCCGCAAATCATCCGCCGATGTATCCATCGAAATATCATCCTGTTTTTTGATAACCGGATCGCCCAACTTCATTCACCAAAATATCTTTCGCGCCTTGAACCGTAACTGCTTTCACACTTATAACCCCCCCGTATACTGGCTATCAATGTATACCCTTCTTTTCTGCTTATGTATACGAGGAAATGTTTATTCCAAGCCTTTTTTCAGCTGCAAAAGCTCCCGGGCAAGCCGCCTGATGCGCGCCTGGATATCGGGGTTTAAAATTTCATTGTCTTCATTAAAATCATCATCAAGGATAAACACATTCCGGACGGCGCAAGTTGCTTTTAAAAACGATAAAACCGGCTTCAGCTGGTACTCGGCAACCAAAAAATGCTTATCCGATCCGCCGTTTATCACGATGCCGCAAACCTTGGACTGGAAAGCATCCCGGTGCAGATGGTCGAGCAGATTTTTCAGAGCGCCGGTAATGGACGCCTGGTAAATCGGCGAACCGAAAACAAGGATATCTGCATCCAACAGCTTGTTTACGGCCTCGATAGTGTCGTCATTATAGTAGGAAAGTGGAAACCCCTTAACAAATTCCACCTCGTAATCTTTTAAATCAAGCAATTCTGTTTCCACATTCGGATCTTCGGCTTTTGCAGCCATCAGCACTTCATAAACGCCGATCGATGTTTTCTCGCCGGTAAGCGAGCCTGATACGCCTAAAATTTTCACTTTCTCCACTTCCTGATGCTCATGATTATTTAAAATTTTTCTTAATGTATGCCGCTTCTTCGGCCGGCGTCAACAGCCTCTGTGCTTTTCCGATATTGCCGTGCTGGTAGGACCATACTTCATTATGGGCTTTGACCGCATTGCTGAAGTCACCTTTTTCCCACGGTTTTAAAATCCTAAGAAGCATGTGCTGCAGTCCGGGATCCCCGAAATTTTTGTTTTGGATGGCCATATATAATGCGTCCACCTTATCCTTCGTAATTTCGGAAACACCCCATTTTTCGCTTGCCTCCACTTTTTGATGCGTCATATTATGTACTTCCTGTACCAATTCATCCTCGCTCATGCTGCTGTATGCCGGCATTTCGTTTTTCGGCGTCTTCTGTCGGAAGCTTGCTTTGATCACGGCTTTCGCTTCCGTTTCTTCCTCCGCTGCCGGCTTTTTCGCGGGTGCCGCCTCTGTGGCGATGGCTTCCCCTTTATTAAAGTAAAAATAAGTGACGCCTGCAATAAACATGGACGCAGCAATCCCCATTCCAACGATAAACCGTTTAATCACAGCATCTCCCCCTTTTGTTTTGCCATAACGGATTTCGCCCCGCTCTATAAAAAATCCTGCTTTATCATTTTATTAATGGTACTGTTCATTTTTACTGTTTTTCTCTGAATTTCACTTTGTTTTCACAGTAGTCCCGCAAATGCCGCGTCTAATAAACATCCCGTTTCATAAACACAACGAAAGAAACAATGAGAGAAAATACAAGCCAGACAGAAAGGACAGCTATTGAGAAGCCGAGCGTCATTCCTTCAACCGGTGGGCTGGACCCGTTTACATAATTGGTCAGCTGGAGATTTACCATAAACAAATATTTCGCGCTCGGCCAGGCGGAAACCATATTCGTGAGGATGGCGCCCGCGATTAACGATGACAGCATGATCCCCATCACAGCAGCTGTGCTTCGCAAAAGGACGGACAGCATAAACGTGAGACTTCCGGCCACAACACAAACAAACCAGGCAAGGCCGAGCTCCATTAACAAATACGACCATTGCGGAACCGAATGCACATGGGTTGTTAATAATTCGTTTCCTTTTGTTGTAAAGCCCGTCAGCATCGGCAGGTTCCATCCGCTGTAACCGAATACGATCCCGGAAATGGCATACGTCAAAACCGCCGTACATAATAAAATAAACGAAACCGAGAGCAGCATCGCGATATATTTGCTGAGGAGGATTTTCCATCTTTTGACCGGCCTTGTCAAAAGCAATTTGATTGTCCCTCTACTTGTCTCGGAAGAAACGATATCGCTCGCCGCCACCATTACAAACAGCGGCAGAAGCAGGCCGATTGCATTTTCGATAAACACCCGCATAAACGTCGGGGCACCCGGCGCGTTCGGGTTAATATTATGGTTTAAATAATACTGTTCCTGGCTTAATGTAATCCGCAAATATTTTTTAAAATCATCGGAAAGGCTTGCAGAACCAAGCCGGTTTTGTGTATCGACAATCTGCTTTTGGAGCTGGACCCTCCAGTCGCTTGTCCCCATTTTTTCCTGTAGTGATTTCGATTCTTTGTACTGTGCATACGTAAAAATTGGAACAAGGCAGGCAATGATCAGGATAATTACAAGGATTCGCTTTTTCTTCCACAGCTTAAGCTGCTCATTATAAATCAACTTGGTCAACGGTGTTCGCCCCCTGTCAGATCCAAAAATAAATCCTCAAGCGCCGGCAGCACAGCCTTCATTTCTTTTACCTCTACCCCGTTTTCAACGAGCTTCCGGTTCCACCCGGCGATTCTGCCTTCATCATAAGGGGTGGCCAAAATACAGCCTTCCCCTTCCGTAACCTGCGTTTCTTCTGCAAGCAGGGCGCGCGCTTTTTCTAGAGGCTCTGCCTTCCAAAAGATGCGCTCTTTTTCGGCAAGCAGCTCGTGGACGCTTCCTGTACGGATCACTTTCCCCTCGTTAATAATGGCGACCTTATCGCACATTAACTGCACCTCGCCCAACAAATGCGATGAAACGAGCACACTCATGCCTTCCTTTCCCGCCAAAGAACGGATAAATTCGCGCATCTCCCGGATGCCGGCAGGGTCCAGGCCGTTTGTCGGCTCATCCAGAATCAATAGCTTCGGGTTCCCAAGCAGCGCCTGTGCAATGCCGAGCCTTTGCCGCATGCCGAGCGAATATGTTTTCACTTTGTCGTGGATGCGCGCGCTTAAATCAACAAGTTCCGCGACTTCGTCAATCCTTTTTTTCGGAATCGACGGATCCATCCTTGCAAAATATTCAAGATTTTCATAGCCGGTCAAATACGGGTACATTTCCGGATTTTCTACGATGCAACCGAGATTTTTCATCGCTTCCGTAAACTCGGTCTGTACATTTTTGCCGGCGATTAAAATTTTTCCGGAAGTCGGGCGGATCAATCCGGTCAGCATCCGGATCGTCGTCGTTTTCCCCGCCCCGTTTGGCCCGAGAAACCCGAACACCTCCCCGGGCCTTACTTCGAAGCTGATGCCTTTAATGATTTCTTTTTTGCCGATTTTTTTATGGACATCAATCACTTGAAGCGCCGGTACATCCGTCATTTTGCATCCTCCTCGCTAAAATGGATCAGGGAAGCAACGCGCTCTCCGATCAGCTTGTACCCGGCTGTGTTCGGATGGAATTTGTCGCTGTACAAATAGTCGTTTGTATTCAATTCAAAAAGGTCAAATGTCGGCACATAGACGATTTTCGGGTAGCTTGCCGCAAGAGATGCAGAATCAAAATTCCACTGTCTGACAATGGCCGACGTCAGTTTGGAACGCTTCAGGTCAATAAACGGATTATAAAGCCCTATATGATAAACCGTTGCCGTTTTGTTGGCCGCTCGGATTGCGGCATAAATCTGCTTCAAGTTGGCCAAATACGGCTTTTCCAATTTTTGAATGTATGCTTCATTCAAATGATCGAGCGCCTCGCCGCCCTGGAATAAATCATTGCCGCCGATTGTGAGCAAAATGATATCGGCATTCCGGAGTTCGCGCCTGATTTGTGGCTTGTTGATCTGTTCAAGCAGCCCGCTAGAAGTAAGCCCTTTAATGCCGTTATTTTGCAGCAGAATTTTCTTTTTCGTTTTTTTCTTTAAATCATCCGCGAGATAGCCGGCATACCCTTTTCCCGACGTATCGCCCGTGCCCCTTGTCAGCGAGTCGCCAATTGCCGTGATGACAATTTGCTTTGTATTGCCGGCTTTTGGCGTGTCCGCACCCGTTCCGGATTTTTCCACCTTTACAGATTTTGCTTCTGTCGTTTGGTCTATCAGCACCGTTCCCAGCCCTGCCAGGAAAAAAAGCGCCGAAACGAAGGAGACAATCGAGATGGCGGAAATCAAATGCCTGTTCATTTGACCATACCTTTCTTCTTTATATACATACAGGATAGCAAAGTGGAAGGAATTTTTGAAATGGGGCGCTTTAACGGAAACCAAAAGCAACATGAATACGTGCACGGCCGGAGCCGGACATGTGGAATACAATATTCATTTTTGTTTTTGAAAAATAGGATTATAATGTGGTTAATGAAAGGTACAGCTTCATCGTATATGCAGTCAAATACGTTTTTCGGGGAATAAAAATAGCAGTTTTGATGAATATACTGCTTGTGGCGCGGGCATATTTGGGTGGCTTGGGTTTAATATAGCGTTAATTCCAACCGTATTACGAAAAAGTATTAACCGGATGGGAATCAGCTCTTATATTGTTATTTCAGAACTTTCATATCAACCATTTATTGAATAATGTATTTCCCCTTAACAAGAAAGGGGACTTTAAAAGCCCGCTAACATGATTGCGGGCTTTTAACAAATAAGTATACCGGTGGTCGGGGTCGAACCGACACGGGATAAACCCACACGATTTTGAGTCGTGCGCGTCTGCCAATTCCGCCACACCGGCAAAATATAATGTGCTGATGGAGATCACTTATATAATTATAACCAGATCTAAAAAATTGTCAACCGGATTTCAAAAAAAGATTTTACAACATCATAACCTGCCCGTTCCGGATTTTCTCCGAAACGGGCTTTTTTCCTTAATCCTGTTTCAGCCCGGCCAGCAATTCATAAGAACGGAGCCGGTCTTCATGGTTGTATATATGTGAAACAAACATCAATTCATCCGCTTCTGTTTCATCAAGTAAATCCTGCAACTTATCTTTAATTGTCTCTTTCGAACCGATAAACGCATATTCGAGCTGGCGCCGCGCCATCTCTTCCTCATAAGGCGTCCAAATGCCTTCCATGCTGTTGACAGGAGGTTGGAGCTGCTGTGATCTTCCCCGGATCACGCCGAGGAAAAACTGGAACAGGCTCGTGGCGGTCCGCTCCGCTTCCTTATCCGTATCCGCCGCGATCCCATTGACGCAAAGCAATACATACGGCTCCTTCAAATAGGCGGACGGCTTGAAATTTTCCCTGTAAATGTACAGAGCATCAAACAGCTGCGCTGGCGCAAAATGACTCGCAAAAGCAAATGGCAACCCGAGCTTTGCAGCTAGCGTCGCGCTGTACGTACTTGACCCGAGAAGCCAGACAGGTACCTCAACGCCTTCTGCCACCACGGCCCGCGCGTAAGTCCGTCGCTCTTGTTCTGTAAGAAAATAGTTCATCAGCTCCTGGACATTGTTTGGAAAATCCATTTCACTGCCCTTTAAATTCCGGCGGAGCGCTAACGCTGTCAGTTGGTCTGTTCCCGGCGCACGCCCAAGCCCGAGGTCAATCCTGCCCGGGTAAATCGAACCAAGCGTCCCGAACTGTTCCGCCACAACCAGCGGCGCATGGTTCGGAAGCATCACCCCGCCAGACCCGACGCGGATCGTATTTGTACCGGATGCAATATATCCAACTAAAACAGCTGTGGCAGAACTGGCCACACCTGCCATATTATGATGCTCCGCCAGCCAAAAGCGCTTGTAACCCCATTTTTCCACATGCCGGGCGAGATCCAAGCTATTTTTAAAAGAATCCGCAGGCGTTTTTCCTGCCAATATCGGGATTAAATCCAAAACAGAAAATGCAATGTCTTTCAGTTCTTTTCGATTGCCCATTGTCCGCTTCCTTTCAAAAACTATTAGAAAGATACATATATTGTAAAATAGCATCTCCCCAATCGGAAGCAATATGCTTTGCCAGCTGTTTGTGCTCTTTGCATAAAGTGAAAAGCTGATTTTTAGAACCAACTGGGTTACTCAAATTTAATAATAATCCTCGATGAATCCCCTTTTGCCAATTTATCGAACCCTTCATTAATCTCTTCCAAAGTTATAAAATCGCTCACCAATCGGTCAACCGGCAAGCGGCCGTTTTTAAACAAATCGATAAAATGGGGAATATCCCTTTCCGGAACACAACTGCCAAGATATGACCCTTTCAAAGTCCTTTCCTCTGCCGTTAGCGTAACATACGGGAAAGAAAAATGATGTTCAGGGTGCGGCAATCCCGTTGTGACGGTTGTACCACCGCGTTTTGTAATCCCGTAAGCCACTTCCATCGCCGTCACTGCCCCCGCCGTTTCAAATACATAATCAAGCCCGCCGCCGGTTGCTTCCAGGATTTTCTTCACAACATCAGCATTTTTAGAGTTAAAGACATCCGTTGCCCCCAACTTTTTCGCCTGTTTTAATTTATTTTCATTAATGTCTACAGCAACCACACGGCTGGCCCCCGCGGAAACAGCCCCGATCAATGCACTTAATCCAACGCCGCCCAAGCCAACAACGGCAACCGTGCTCCCTAACTTTATGCGGGCAGTATTAACAACTGCGCCTACGCCTGTAATTACAGCACATCCAAAAAGAGCCAGTTTTTCAAATGGAATATCTTTGTCCACTTTAATTAAAGAACGGCGCGACACAACAGCGTATTCAGAAAAAGCGGATACGCCGAGATGGTGTTTCACATCCTTTTTTCCTACATGCAGCCGGATGCCGCCCCCGATTAATGTGCCTGCCGTATTTGATGCCGCCCCTGTTTCACATAACGCCGGGCGCCCCTCCTTGCATGGCAAACAATGTCCGCAGCTTGGCACAAAGACACAGACAACATGGTCACCCGGCTCCAGGTCAACCACACCTTCGCCTGTTTTTATGACTTCACCGGAAGCCTCATGTCCCAGCGCCATTGGTAAAGGCCGCGGTCTGCTTCCATTCACGACCGACAAATCTGAATGACATAAACTGGCCGCCTTCATTTTGACTAATACTTCCCCATATTCTGGTTCATCCAGCTCCAATGTTTCAATTTTAATCGGTTTGCTTTCTTCATAAGGCACGGGTGCACCCGATTCCCACAGTACAGCAGATTTAATTTTCATTTCTTCATCTCCCCAGGAAATTCAAGGCATTATGTAATATTATTCCGATTATTATATAACAATGAAATTTTAATTTATATTTCGTTTTTTGTAAACGCTTTTATTCTTTATCTTTCTATACAAACTTGAACTTTCCTATGCCACTGTACATTTTGTTATAAAAAAAACAGCGCCTGTTCGTATTTGGGCGCCGTTTTTATTCATTACGATTAAGTACGATTAAGTTATACCGGTGGTCGGAGTCGAACCGACACGGGATAAACCCACACGATTTTGAGTCGTGCGCGTCTGCCAATTCCGCCACACCGGCAAAATATTGATGGAGGCGGCAACCGGAATCGAACCGGTGATAAAGGTTTTGCAGACCTCTGCCTTACCTCTTGGCTATGCCGCCATCAATGGAGCGGAAGACGGGACTCGAACCCGCGACCCCCACCTTGGCAAGGTGGTGTTCTACCGCTGAACTACTTCCGCATACTGGGCCAGCTGGATTCGAACCAGCGCATCACGGAGTCAAAGTCCGTTGCCTTACCGCTTGGCTATGGCCCAATCAAGTATGGGGCGGATGGTGGGAATCGAACCCACGAATGCCGGAGCCACAATCCGGTGCGTTAACCACTTCGCCACAACCGCCATTTTAAAGTGGCAGGGGCAGTAGGAATCGAACCCACACTGGAGGTTTTGGAGACCTCTGTTCTACCTTTAAACTATGCCCCTGTACATGGTGGAGGGGGACGGATTCGAACCGCCGAACCCTGAGGGAGCGGATTTACAGTCCGCCGCGTTTAGCCACTTCGCTACCCCTCCATATTGCGTGGTGCCGGCCAGAGGACTTGAACCCCCAACCTACTGATTACAAGTCAGTTGCTCTACCAATTGAGCTAGACCGGCCAGTGGTGGCTCGGGACGGAATCGAACCGCCGACACAAGGATTTTCAGTCCTTTGCTCTACCGACTGAGCTACCGAGCCACGTTTATGTATCAAAGTGAATGGCGGTCCCGACGGGACTCGAACCCGCGATCTCCTGCGTGACAGGCAGGCGTGATAACCGCTACACTACGGGACCTTCTATTATGTAAATTGCGGGGGCAGGATTTGAACCTGCGACCTTCGGGTTATGAGCCCGACGAGCTACCAGACTGCTCCACCCCGCGATAATAATATGGTGGAGGATGACGGGATCGAACCGCCGACCCTCTGCTTGTAAGGCAGATGCTCTCCCAGCTGAGCTAATCCTCCTGAATATGTAAGAAATGGTGACCCGTACGGGATTCGAACCCGTGTTACCGCCGTGAAAGGGCGGTGTCTTAACCGCTTGACCAACGGGCCAATGTATAAGTAATAATGGCGGAGAGCAAGGGATTCGAACCCTTGAGACAGCTTTTAGCCGCCTACACGATTTCCAATCGTGCTCCTTCGACCTCTCGGACAGCTCTCCATCATAACTCCGCAGGTAGGATTCGAACCTACGACCGATCGGTTAACAGCCGATTGCTCTACCACTGAGCTACTGCGGAATATCTGGCCCGGCAACGTCCTACTCTCGCAGGGGGAACCCCCCAACTACCATCGGCGCTGGGAAGCTTAACTTCCGTGTTCGGGATGGGAACGGGTGTGGCCTTCCCGCCTTCATCACCGGACCTTAATGGCAAAAATTATTCTACCAAAAATAATTTTTGTTTTCAATAGGAAATTTTTATTTATTCCCTCAAAACCGGATGGGAGAGAAACCTTAAACCTTGAATCTTGAATTTGTCCAGCTCCAGCGCCTATCGGCTAGCGTATTTCTACGTCTTCTCCCTACGATAAGTCAACATCGGCTCGATACCTCACCGTGTTTCCTTTATCTCAGTCGAAATCCGTACGCCGATAAACGAGGCGCTTCCGCT